>CANRZC010000061.1 GCA_947644185.1 uncultured Acetatifactor sp. | reverse complement strand
TAACAGTAGCAGGAGGACGGTCTTATGGAGATAGGTAAGAAGCTGAAAGAGGCCATATGGAAAAACGTCTTACAAAGAGATTCTGGGCAGCATTGTTTATCTTTAGCCTCATGGGGCAGATGGCATGGGTGGTGGAGAATATGTACTTCAATGTCTTCATCTACAAAATGTTCCATGCCTCCGCGGCGGATATCTCACTGATGGTAGGGGCAAGCTCTGTGGCGGCTACAATCACCACCATATTGGTGGGGGCTTTCACAGACTATGTGGGAAAAAGGAAGCTCTTCATCTGTGGAGGGTATTTTGTCTGGGGCATTTCCATACTGGCCTTTGCCTTTATCCGTGTGGATTTGTTGACGCCCATAGCTGGCAGTGCCCTACAGGCGGCATCCCTGGGAGTGACCTTGGTGATTCTCATGGACTGTGTCATGACCTTCTTCGGCTCCTCGGCCAATGACGCCAGCTTTAACGCGTGGATGACAGACTGGGGCGACGGCTCCAACCGGGGCAAGATAGAGGGCATCAATTCCATGATGCCCCTGGTGGCTATCCTGGTGGTGTTCGGCGGCTTCTCAGCCTTTGATTTGGACCGGGCCCAGAGTTGGACCGCTATCTACCTGATTGTGGGTATTGCCGTGATGGTTTTGGGCATTGCGGGAATCTTTTTGATAGAAGAAAAGCCAGGGATAAAAGTTCAGGTGAAGACCAGCTATTGGGAGAATCTGGCTTACAGCTTTCGCCCTTCTGTCATGGGGGAGAATCGTCTGCTCTATGGGGTGATAGGGGCCTTTGCTATTTTTGGCATTTCCATCAATACCTTTATGCCCTATCTGATTCTGTATTATGAGAAGACATTGGGCATGACCAATTATGTGGCCATCATGGCGCCGGCTATTGTGCTGGCAGCTGTGATCACAGCCTTTTACGGAAAGCTGTTTGACCTGCTGGGATTTAAGGCTTCTGTGGTGCCTGCCCTTGTGCTATTGATGGCAGGGTATGTGCTTTTGTATTTCGGGAGAGCTACGGGGGTGGTCTTTCTGGGATCCCTCCTTATGATGACTGGGTATCTGACGGGAATGGCAATTTTCGGGGCAATGCTGCGCAGCCTGATCCCGGAGAACCGATCAGGGCAGTTTCAGGGCATTCGGATCATCGGCCAGGTGCTGATACCGGGCATCATTGGGCCAGCCATTGGCGCATGGGTTTTGCGGGATGCAGAGCAGATTGTGAATGCGGACGGCACCACCTCTTTTCTGCCCAATCAAAATATCTATCTGGCGGCCTTTGTGGCGGCAATGGTTACGCTGGCAGCGCTGGGGCTGCTGTTTCGGATGATGGGGCATGGGCATTACAGGCTGGTGAGTGAATGCGGGGAGAGGTTGTTAGGCAGGAGGACGTCTGGGCAGGGAGAGATGACCACCCGGAAAGAGACCCTGCCCAAGCAGGACAGCTTTACTGAGCCAGAGAATAAAGTGGCCTCTGATTTGTCTCAGGCAGATCAGGCGCGTCAGACGGATCAGACAATCCCGGTCTGGGATGCCTATCCTCGCCCCCAGATGCGCAGAGACAGCTTTTTTAGCCTCAATGGAGACTGGCGGCTGAACGGGAAGGAGCTTTTGGTGCCCTTCCCGCCCCAGTCCCTTCTCTCCGGCTACCAGGGGCCCATAGGGACAAAGCTTGCCTATGAGAAAGTTTTTACCTTGCCTGAAAATTTCTTTCCTCAAAAGGCACAGGGCGGCCATGTGCTGCTGCACTTTGGCGCGGTAGATCAGGTGGCAGAGGTGTTTTTGAACGGACATTATGTGGGCAGGCATGAGGGAGGTTATCTGCCCTTTTGGTTTGATGTGACTGAGCATTTACAGGAGGGGGAGAACCAATTGCGCGTGCTGGCGAAGGATTCCCTTTCCGCCCATTATCCTTACGGAAAGCAGCGAAGGGCTAGGGGCGGCATGTGGTATACGCCGGTGAGCGGGATCTGGCAGAGCGTGTGGATGGAGGCTGTGCCCAGAACTTATATTGAAGGGCTTTCCATAACCGCGGATGGGAACAGGGTGGAGATATCCTTGGTGCAAAGCGGCGCTGTCTGTGAGGAAGAACAGGGTATGACCGTTACCATAAAGCTCCACGACGGCAGTTCCCATACCATAGAGACACAGAAGGACACCGTGGAAATTTACCTTTCTCAAATCCAGCTGGCGGAGGGGAAAAAGTATCAGCCAGTGCTGTGGACCATGCAGCATCCCTATTTGTATGAAATAGAGATAAAAACAGGACAGGATAAGGTTTCTTCCTACTTTGGCCTCAGAACCATCCAGGTAAAGCAGATAGACGGTGTGTCAAAAGTCTGCCTGAACGGAGAGCCCGTGTTCCTCCATGGGGTTCTGGATCAGGGGTATTTCTGCGATGGCATTTTTCTTCCGGCCGAAGAGGCAGAGTATGAGCGGGACATTCTGCGCATGAAGGAATTGGGCTTGAATCTGCTGCGAAAGCATATCAAAATCGAGCCCGAATGCTTCTACTATTACTGCGATCTGCATGGAATGCTGGTGATGCAGGACATGGTGAACAGTGGCCGGTATTCCTGGGTGGGAGATACGGCACTGCCCACCATTGGACTGTATTTAAAAGGCTCTGGCAGGTTGGGAAGGAAAGGTCGCAAGGATTTCTTTTGCAGGCATATGGAAGATACCATAAGACATCTGCATAATCATCCATGCGTCATCGCCTACACCATTTTCAATGAGGGTTGGGGACAGTTCGACAGCGATGCTATGTACCGGAAGGCGAAGGAGCTGGACGGCACTAGGCTCTACGATGCTACCTCCGGGTGGTTTCCGGGGAAGCAGAGCGATTTCGACAGCCAGCATATTTATTTCAAGCCTTTAAAGCTGCCAGACAGTCCTGAGCTCCCGGTGCTGGTGTCTGAATGCGGCGGCTATTCCTACCAGGTGCCGGAGCATTTTTATGCCAAGTATGTCCAATTTGGCTATGGGGACTGTGGGGACGGGACTGAGCTGACACAGCAGATAGCAAAATTGTATGAGGAGATTATTTTGCCGGCTATTCCAAAGGGAGTCTGCGGCTGCATCTATACCCAGCTTGCCGACGTGGAGGACGAGGTCAATGGCCTGTACACCTATGACAGGAGGGTCTGTAAGGTGGACAGGAAGGTGCTGCAGGAGATTAGGAGGAGACTGGACGCGGCCATAGGCCGGAAGGAGCCGTGATGAAGCGGAAACCTAGGAAAAATTCCGCTTCCTGTATTTGCCAGGGCTGGTTTTATAATATTTTCGGAAGGCAGAAGAAAAATGCTCCGCAGAAGAATATCCAAGGGCTTCTGCGATAAAGGCAATGCTCCTCTCTCTGTCGGACAACAAGATGGCAGCGGCTGACATTCTGGCCTCTGCCTTTTTTTGCTGGAATGTCTTGCCATAATATTCCTTTAGCAGCCTCTGCGTCTGCCTGGGGCTGATTTTCAGCCTGTCTGCCAAAGCCTCCAGAGAAAGAGAATGATACTCATAGAGAAAATACTGATCAATGATCACAGATTTAGAATCCGACATATTGTGGGCAAAGACAGTCTGGGAGAGCTGGCATTGCTCATAATTGCGCACCATACAGATCAGAAGCTGGGGCAGAAGAAGCTCCACCTGATTCTGATAACCGGTATAGCGATGCTCCAGCTCGGAAAAAAGCTGAATCATAAGCCCGTGAACCCCCTGGGTGTCTGGGCCTAGCCAAAAGGGCGTGGAGAGAAAGGCATCCATCACAGGGGAGGGCTTTCTGGGGCGAGAGGTATCCCGTATCTTCAGATAGACACAGTATTCCTGCATGGGATCATCCAAAATCGGGGCCTGGGCATGTACCACATGGGGACCAGTGACATAGAGGGTATTGGGACTTATATCATAATACTGATTATTTGCATTCAATTTGCCGTATCCAAAAGGGATGTAATGTATTTCATAACAGCCGCTGCCGTGACTGTGGGCGGGAAGCGTCTGCGTAAACCGCTCAAAGACAATATTCAAGGCCCGGACTGAGATGCCGTCCAGGGTAAAACGGATATCCAGATCCGTGTAGAGTGTTTTCAAAAGAGAGCCCTTCTTTCCTCTAAATCAATATTTGCACTGGAGAAGCTGCTATGGAAAGTTTAGCATGAATTCCAAAAGGAAACAAGAGAGAAACAGAGTAAAAATATAAAAATGCGACACATATTGAGATAAATAGGCATAAAGAGAGCTTGTATGAAACCTGGCATACGGTATATGATTAAGAAAAGGTACCATTATAACAGGTTAGGTATGGAGGGCAAAAAAATGGCAGTAAAAATGAGGATGAAGGGTGCAGTGCTCCCCGGGAACAGCACAGTGGAATTGAGAGATTTCGAAGTACCCACCCCAGGACATGGACAGGTTCTAATTCGAACCAAGGCCACCACCATCTGCGGAAGCGATATCCGCTGTATTTACAGGGAGCACACCGGCAAGGGACCGGAAGGCTATATCCCGGGTATGGTGGCGGGACACGAGCCCTGCGGCATTATTGAAGAGGAGGGCCCAGGACTGCGGCGCTTCAAAAAAGGAGACAGGGTTATCGTCTACCACATTTCCGGCTGTGGTGTCTGCAATGACTGTAGAAGAGGCTATTACATATCCTGTAAGAGCAGCTTCCGTCAGGCTTACGGCTGGCAGAGAAATGGCGGTATGGCGCCATACATTCTGGCGGAGGAGAAGGATCTTATCGCATTGCCTGATGAGCTGACCTATAAAGACGGAGCCCAGGTGGCCTGTGGGTTCGGAACCGTCTATGAGGCCATTGAGAAAATCGGTATCTGTGGAAACGATGCCGTGCTGGTGACAGGTCTGGGACCAGTGGGGCTGGCGGCCCTGATGCTGGCAAAGGCCATGGGTGCCAATCAGTTAATCGGTGTGGAGATGAATGCCTATCGGATAGAGTTGGCCAAGAAGCTGGGATTGGTAGACTATGTGTTTCAGCCCGGGGAAGATGCGCTGGAGAATATTCTTGCGGTAACAGGCGGCAGAGGGGTGGAGAGAGCCATTGACGCCTCCGCCAATGACGCAGGCAGACAGTTGGCAATCCGTGCCACCAGAGAGTGGGGGAAAATTGCCTTTGTGGGAGAGGGTGGAACCTGTACCTTTAACCCCAGCCCAGATATCATTCACGGACAGAAGAGCATTTACGGTTCCTGGGTGACTTCTCTGTGGAAGATGGAGGAGCTGGTGGAGCGTCTGGTGCGCTGGAATATCCACCCAGAGGATCTGATCACCCATGAATTTTCCATTGACCAGGCCGCTGAGGCATACCGCCTGATGGCAGAGGGACAATGCGGCAAGGTGGCTGTGGTGTTCGACAAGTAGGGGGAAAAGTTGCGAAGGCGCAGGAGAGCAAACTCTCCTGTGTGTGCGCCGAAGGGACTTTGACTTTAGAGCTGCCTGGCAGCGACTGGAAAACAGTCATGAGACAGACTATGCCCGGGAGAATTTTCAGATGCGCATTATGCAGCTGAAAATTGCTCCCTAGCAGGGGCATAGTTGTCTCATGACGGAACTGGAATAGGAGAAAAAATATGCGTAAGACAATAGACAGAAATCTGCTGCCTGTCAGAAAGCTTTACACCGGGGAGGAGATCCCCTGCATGGGCCTGGGAACCTTCGGGTCCGACAAATATGGACCGGAGCAGGTTTCCCAGGCCGTATACGGAGCCATTCAATACGGATATCGATTCATCGACTGCGCATCCGTATACCAGAATGAAGATCGTATCGGCGAAGTATTACAGCGTGTAATACAGGAGGGAACAGCATCCCGGAAAGAACTTTTCGTCACATCCAAAGTGTGGAACGATATGCACGGAGAAGGAAAAGTGATGGAATCCTGCAGGAAAAGCTTACAGGATTTGAAACTGGATTATTTGGATCTGTATTTTGTGCACTGGCCCTTTCCCAATTATCATGCGCCAGGCTGTAGTGGAGATTCCAGGAACCCGGATTCCAAGCCCTTTTCCGTGGACGAATTTATGGCTACCTGGAGGCAGTGTGAGGGGCTGGTGGACAAGGGGCTGGTGCGCTATATTGGCATGAGCAATATGACCATCCCGAAGCTGGAGGCAGTGCTTCCACTGTGTAGAATACAGCCTGCGGCCCTGGAAATGGAGCTGCATCCATCCTTCCAGCAGAAAGAATTGTTTGCATATGCACAGGACCACCACATTCTGCCCATCGGGTACTGTCCTATCGGCTCTCCCTCCAGACCGGAGAGAGACAGGACAGACGGGGATATAGTGGACACACAGATGCCAGCAGTTATGGCTGCCGCAAAGGCCCATGGGGTTCATCCCGCAGTGATTTGCCTGAAATGGGCGGTGCAGAGAGGTCAGGTCCCCATTCCCTTTTCTGTGAAGGAAGAGCAGTATATTTCCAATCTGAAATGCGCTTCGGAGGATCCATTGACCTGTGAGGAAATGGAAGCTATTTCGGCCCAGGATAAAGACTGCCGTCTCATTAAAGGCCAGGTGTTTCTCTGGGAAGGTGCTAAGGGCTGGGAAGATTTATGGGATATGGAAGGGGTGATTACCACATGCTAAAAGGGATACCGAAAATTTTGTCACCAGAGCTTTTAAAGGTACTGTGCGAAATGGGACACAGCGATAGACTGGTGATTGCAGATGGAAATTTTCCTGCGGAAACCATGGGGAAAGAGGCTATTGTCATCCGCATGGATGGACATGGAACTTGCGAAATATTGGAGGCGATTCTGCAGCTTTTTCCCCTGGATACTTACGTGGAGCACCCGGTGAACCTCATGCAGGTGATGCCAGGTGATCCAGTGGAGACCCCTATCTGGGATTCCTACAAAGAGATTGTGAAAAAGGCAGATGAGCGGGGAGAGAGCGCGGTAGGACAGATAGAGAGATTTGCTTTTTATGAGCAGGCAAAGACTGCCTACGCCATCATTGCCACAGGAGAGAGTGCACTGTATGCAAATATTATGCTGCAGAAGGGTGTTGTGTGAGAGGTGCGCCAAAGTGACTTTAGCTTTAGTGCCGCCTGGCAGCGAGATAAAATCAGGTAGACAGGTAAAGTCATGAAGGCGCACGAGAGGAACTTTCATGAGAGCACTTACGAATGAAAGTTTCTCTCATGAGAGGTGCGCCAAAGTGACTTTACCCTTTAGTGCCGCCTGGCAGCGACTTTAATAGGAGGTTTTAGTATGGCAGAGAACAGATTAATTGGTGATTACCCGGTAATTGGAATTCGCCCCACAATTGATGGCAGAAGAGGGGTTTTAAAGGTGCGGGAGTCTCTGGAGGAGCAGACCATGAACATGGCAAAAGCCGCAGCAGTTCTTTTTGAAGAGAACCTGCGCTATTCCAACGGGGAACCAGTGAAGGTGGTGATTGCGGATACCACTATCGGCCGGGTGGGAGAGACTGCGGCCTGTGCAGACAAGTTTCGGAAAGCAGGGGTGGATATCACACTGACCGTTACCCCCTGCTGGTGCTATGGAGCAGAGACCATGGATATGGACCCTAATACCATAAAAGGCGTCTGGGGATTTAACGGAACAGAGCGCCCCGGCGCTGTTTACCTGGCGTCTGTATTGGCTACTCATGCCCAGAAAGGCCTTCCGGCTTTCGGCATCTACGGGCATGATGTGCAGGAGGCGGATGACAGTAGCATCCCGGAGGATGTGAAGGAAAAGCTGCTGCGCTTTGGCCGGGCAGCCGTGGCAGTGGCCACCATGCGGGGGAAATCCTACCTGCAGATCGGTTCCATCTGCATGGGCATCGGCGGCTCCATCATTGACCCGGCCTTTCTGGAGGAATATCTGGGCATGCGGGTGGAATCCGTGGATGAGGTGGAGATTATCCGCCGGATGACCGAGGGGATCTACGACCAGAAGGAGTATGAGAAAGCCCTTGCCTGGGTGAAGGAATATTGTAAGGAAGGCTTTGACAAGAATCCTGTGGAAATCCAGAAGACTAGAGCGCAGAAGGACCAGGATTGGGAGTTTGTAGTCAAGATGATGTGTATCATCAAAGACCTGATGAATGGCAATCAAAATCTGCCCCAGGGGCGGGAAGAGGAGATGGTGGGGCACAATGCCATTGCCGCAGGATTCCAGGGGCAGAGGCAGTGGACAGACTTTTATCCCAACTGCGATTTCCCGGAGGCCATGCTGAACACCTCCTTTGACTGGAACGGTGCCAGAGAGCCTTACATTCTGGCCACAGAAAATGATGTGCTAAACGGTCTGGGGATGCTGTTTATGAAGCTACTCACCAACCGGGCCCAGATTTTTGCGGATGTGCGGACTTACTGGAGTCCAGAGGCAGTGAAGAAAGCCACTGGCTATGAGCTGGAGGGAATTGCGAAGGAGGCAGGGGGCTTTATCCATCTCATCAATTCCGGCGCGGCCTGTCTGGACGCCTGCGGACAGGCCAAGGACTGGGAGGGCAACAGCGTTATGAAGCCCTGGTATGAGGTGACCGAGGAGGACCAGAAGGCCATTCTGGCTGCCACCACCTGGAACTATGCTGACTGCGGTTATTTCCGCGGCGGCGGCTTCTCCTCCCGCTTTGTGACTGAGGCAGAAATGCCTGCCACCATGATTCGTCTGAACCTGGTGAAGGGTCTAGGACCTGTGCTGCAGATTGCGGAGGGCTGGACCATCCATCTGCCCCAGGAAGTGACGGATGTGCTGTGGAAGCGCACGGATTACACCTGGCCCTGCACCTGGTTTGCTCCCAGGACCACCGGAGAGGGCGCCTTTGCCACAGCTTATGACGTAATGAACAACTGGGGCGCAAACCACGGCGCCATCAGCTATGGACATATCGGGGCGGATCTGATCACCATGTGTTCCATGCTGCGGATCCCTGTATGCATGCACAATGTGGAGGAGGATAAAATCTTCCGCCCTGCTGCGTGGAATGCTTTCGGTATGGACAGGGAAGGTCAGGATTACAGAGCCTGTGCGGCTTATGGGCCGCTGTATAAGTGAGCATGCTAATCTGAATAGGAAAGGCAAAAGCCAGCGTTGAAAGTAGAAATGCTTTTTACCGCTGGCTTTTGGTTTCTCTATTTTTCAGAAATCTTATTGACAAATCAAAATGACAAGAGTATAATGCAAAATGACAATGATAATTGTCAATTAGACAAATAATATTGTCAAATGGAGGTGCTGTATGATACTGCGAAACCGTTTGAAAGAACGCAGAGCCGCACTGAATGTCAATCAGCAGGAAATGGGGCGGTTATGCGGCGTGTCAAGGCAGACAATCAGCCTGATTGAGCGGGGTGATTATTCGCCGTCCGTCACGCTTGCTTTGACCATTGCAAAAGTATGTGGCGTCACGGTAGAGGAAGTTTTCTATTTACAGGAGGAAGAAAAAAATGGATAACAATGAAATCAGCAAAGCAAATCGGAAGGCTTTTCCCAAATTTATACTCATAATGGTCATAAGCATGCTTATCGGTGGGGGAATTGGCTTTTTCTCTGCAAGATATGGGCTGAACACGCTGGCAGGCGGAATGAAAAGTGCAGGAGCATTTTTCGGAACCTATATTGCTCCATGGCTGATGCTGGCGATAGCGGTTATGGTGCCCATGGTCTGTGTTCCCATTTATCAGAGTGCAAAGAAGCTGATCACCTCTTGGGACGGTGAAAATGAGGAGGTTTCAGATGCAATTGATAAAAAACTTTCCATTGTGATTTGGGTGACAGGCACAGCCCTTATTCTCTCTTACTTTTTCATTGCGGCTTCGTATTCTGGAGGTTTCGCAACTTTTGAAAATGAAAACAATACTGTGCTGCTTTTTATAGGAATTGCCGCTTTTTTCATCATTATGATTGAAGCGGTTCTCATCCAACAGAAAAGCGTGGATGCCGCCAAGAAAACAAATCCTGAAAAAACAGTGTCCTTCTATGATATGAAATTCCAGAAGAAATGGATGGATAGCTGCGATGAAGCCGAGAAGATTATGATTGGCAAGTGTGCGTTTAAGGCTTATACCGCAACAACATATGACTTTCCCGCCGCACTTACTTTCTGCGCAGCATCTCTTTCTTCC
>CANRZC010000060.1 GCA_947644185.1 uncultured Acetatifactor sp. | reverse complement strand
AGGAGGACAGGTACTCGTTCCCCCGCACCACATGGGTGATGTTCATGGTATGGTCATCCACCACATTGGCAAAATTGTAGGTGGGGTATCCGTCCGATTTGATCAGTATCATGTCGTCCAGCTCTGCGTTCTCCACCGTAATGTCGCCGTAGAGCTCATCGTGGAATGTAGTCGTGCCCTCTTTCGGATTGTTCTGGCGCACCACAAAGGGCTTGCCCGCAGCCAGGTTCGCCTCCACTTCCTCCTTGGACAGCGACAGGCAGTGCTTGTCATAGATGGTGATCTCTTTTCCCTCCACCACCTCTGTCTTCAGGGAATTCAGCCTCTCCTTATCGCAGAAGCAATAATAGGCCTCTCCTTTTTCGATCAGTTCCTTTGCATATTTCATGTATATGCCGGTCTTCATCCTCTCGCTCTGGACATAAGGGCCATAGCCTCCGTCCTTGTCCGGCCCCTCGTCATGCTCCAGTCCCACCCGCTCCAGCGTACGGTAGATGATTTCGGTGGCTCCCTCCACGAAACGCTCCTGATCGGTATCCTCAATGCGGAGCATAAAGACCCCTCCCGCATGCTTCGCGATCAAAAACTCATATAATGCCGAGCGCAGGTTGCCCACATGCATCTTTCCCGTAGGGCTGGGCGCATATCTAGTTCTGATTTTCATGGTCTCTTCCTCTTTCTGCATTTGATCATGTACCTATTTTAATACCTTTGGGACAAAACTGCAACCATAAAAATCCAAATATCACTCCTGTCCTGCCTGGCATAACCGATCAGTCAGACACCAAGCTGTTTATGTCGGCGCGCACAGAACCTACATGATGTCGTAGACCCACATATGTCTGATCTGCCATTCCAGCCTGGAAAAATCCCATTTCTTTTTGCTGCGGGCCACGCAGTTGGAATCGTTTATGAGGAATCCATCTCTGTCGTAGTCATAAATGACCACGAAATGTCCGCCTGCCGTAAAGTCCCCCTCGCTCATGGAGCAAATAATGACGCTGCCCCTGTCCAAGGCATCTTTCATGACCCTTTCCGATACGGACGGCTCTTCCACGCTAATGCCATAATTAAGAGGGAATTCTTTCAATAGCGCCCAGGCCGTGCCAGTCCCCGACACATAGTAGCCATTGTCCATGCCGTATTCCGCCACTGTCTTCGGCGTGACGGAATCGTCCCTCAGCAGATAGTACATGGCCATGGATACGCATGTGGGGCCGCACCCTGACAGGCCGATGTTGTCATCCCCATATTCCTCGTAGCCCCATCTGGGATCCCACTGCAGAAACAGCGGATAGTCCTGCTCTTTCTCCAGAGCGGAAAACTCCGCCTTTCCCCGGCTTTTGTCCGGATTCAGGGAATTCTTCACAAAGTCCGCCATCTCCGGATTGTTGGCCAGGGCTTTGAGCATTTTGTCAGGGTACTGGGAATGCTTTTTATAGATCTCCGCAACCTGGTCATTGCTCTGGGACAGTTCCTCCAGACAGACCAGCACCTCCTCCGGATCCCGATCTATGGGCATGTCCACTTCGTCAAGGCCGCAAAGTTTTACGTAATCCACTATATTCTCTTTCACTTCTGCCCCGGAAGAGCCGTATGTGGGGCTGGACACGTTCTCTTTCGCCCCGGACTCCCAGGGCAGCTCCTGCTCTTTCTGGCTGTCGGCGCTGGTCTGATTGTCTGCCATCTGATCTGTCCTCTGGTCAGTCATTTGGCCAGCTACCTGTCCTGTCACCTGGCCCGGCATCCGTCCCATCACCTGATCCAGATCCCTGTCCAGTCTTCTGACCTGGAGGTGGAGCTCCAGCAGCAGCACGACATTCATGGCCAGAAGCAGGCAGACAATCACAAACCCTGCCATCCTGCGCTTCTTTCCGGGAAATGCTCCTCTTCCATGCAATGCCACTCTTCCATGGAATGCCTCTCTTCCATGGAATGCCCCTCTTCCATGGAATGCCTCTCTTCCATTCTCCCGTTCCCGCATTCTGCGAGGCAATGGCCTGTCTCCCCTTTCTCCCTGGAATGCATTTCTTCCATGGAATTCTTCTCCTCCACGAAATGCCTCTCTTCCATGATTTGCGGGGCGCCCTGCCCCTCTTTCATCGTATTCCCTGCTGTCTCTCACGCTCTCCCTCCATCTGCCAGACTTACGGCTTTCTCCTTATCTGGCGGTACAGCCCCTCCGCCGGCGCCTGATTCCATCCGTCTGTCTGCCGTGCGGCGTTCCTTATCCGGCGGTACAGCCCCTCCGCCGGCACACTGCTTTCTCCAAATATCTGACGTGCGTTTTTCTCCTGGCAGGATTCTCGCTCCAATCCGCCAGTCCCTCGCTCTGTTATCGAGGATAACCGAGACATGTAACAAATTTTCTACATATCTGTATCATACTTGTAAACTGTCGGAAGAAAAATCCTGCGGACTTTCGGCAGGTTATTTCGTGACGGTTCCTATACTCACAAGCGGTAAGTTTGCCATCGGTTTACAGCATCTGCCGCTTGTGAGTCAGGTGCCATGAAAAAAAGCATTCCTTGAAAGAAAAGCATTCCTTGGTAAATGTTAGTGACTGTCAGTATAAATCTCGCAGCTGCAGATAAGAAAAAGAGGCCTGGCTTTCCGGCCGACCTCTCTTCATTCGTTATTTCTTCATTTTCTCTTTGTACCGACAGACACAATCCCTCGTTTTATTTCACCAGCCGCACGGTCTCTCTGGCTATGGCAAGTTCCTCATTGGTAGGGATTACCATGACTGTAGTCCTGCTCTGGGGCGTGGTAATCGCGATATCCTCCCCGCGCTTTGCATTGGCTGCCTGATCCAGTTCCACGCCCAGATAGCCCAGGTAGCTGCATACAAAGGTGCGCACCAGCGGCGCATTCTCGCCGATACCTGCCGTGAAGCATATCACATCCACGCCGTTCATGGCAGCCACATAGGAGCCGATGCACTTTGCAACCCGGTAACAGTAAGCTTTCAGCGCACGGATGGCGTTTTCGTCCCCCGCGTTGTAGCCGTCCTCCAAATCCCTGAAGTCGGAGGAGAGATTGTCTGACAGACCCAGCACGCCGGATTTCTTGTTCAGCACGGCCATGATCTCATCGATGCCCTTGCCCTCCTTGTGAGCCAGGAATTCGATGATGGCCGGATCCATGTCTCCTGACCTCGTGCCCATCATCAGCCCCTCCAGAGGAGTCAGCCCCATAGAAGTGTCCACACATTTGCCACCCTTTACGGCGGAGACGCTGGCACCGTTGCCCAAGTGGCAGACAATGATCTTCAGCTCCTCATAAGGTTTTCCCAGAACCTCTGCCGCCCTCTTTGACACATAGGAATGGCTGGTGCCGTGGAAGCCGTATCTCCTGATTTTGTATTTCTGATAATATTCATATGGCAGGCCGTACATATAGGCCTCCTCCGGCATGGTCTGGTGGAACGCAGTGTCGAACACGCCTACCATGGGCGTGTTTGGCATCAGCTTCCTGCAGGCATCAATGCCGATCAGGTTCGCCGGATTGTGCAGCGGGGCAAGGTCATTGCACGCCTCCACTGCAGCCAGCACTTCTGCGTCTATCACCACAGACTGGGCGAACTTCTCTCCCCCGTGGACTATCCGGTGGCCTACCGCACCGATTTCGTCCAGGCTTCCCACCACCCCTGTCTTTTGGTTGGTCAGCGCCTCCAGCACCAGGCGGATGGCCTCGGTATGGTCGGGCATGGGGGTTACGGTCTTTTCTTTCTCGCCGTCTTCAGGGGCGTATGTTATCATGCTTCCCTCAATGCCGATTCTCTCGCAAAGGCCCTTTGCAAGGCATTTCTCGGACTCCGAGTCGATGAGCTGGAATTTCAGGGAGGAGCTCCCGCAGTTAATGACCAAAACTTTCATGATAAAATGCTTCCTTTCTAAATATGATATTTCTAATATAAGTTTTCTCTTTATCCAATTTTCTGCAGTGCACACAGAACTCCATGCGATTTCCTTTCATAGAGAGGTCTGTCCGTTTATTCGTATGCACACAGTCCTGGTCAGGCCGTGGCCAGCAAGCCCCTCAGACAAGCTGCGCCTGTACCGCAGTAAGAGCCACTACACCCACGATATCCTGCCAGGAACAGCCCCTGGACAGGTCATTGACCGGCTTTGCGATGCCCTGAAGCATGGGGCCGTAGGCTTCCGCGCCACCCAGGCGCTGCACCAGCTTGTATCCGATATTTCCCGCATCCAGATTCGGGAAGATCAGGATGTTCGCTTTTCCGCCCACCGGGCTTCCGGGCGCTTTGGACTTTGCCACGCCAGGTACCAGGGCCGCGTCCAGCTGCAGTTCGCCGTCCAGCAACAGGTGGGGATACTGCTCCCTGGCAATCTTCGTGGCTTCCACCACCTTGTCCACCATCTGATGCTTGGCGCTTCCCTTGGTGGAATGGCTCAGCATGGCGATGACGGGCTTGGGGCCGATCAGGGACTTGAAACTCCTGTAGGAGGTCTCGGCAATGGCCGCCAGCTCTTCTGCCGTAGGATCCTGGTTCAGACCGCAGTCCGCGAACAGGAAAGCGCCATTGTCCCCCTGATCCTTGAACTGGGTATCCATCACAAAGAACGCAGAGACCAGCTTCACGCCCGGCGCAGTCTTTAAAATCTGCAGGGCCGGCCGCAGGGTATCTGCCGTGGAATGGCATGCGCCTGCCACCATGCCGTCCGCATCCCCTGCCTTTACCATCACAATACCGAAAGTCAGATAATCGTTCAGCAGAATGTCCCTTGCTTTCTCCTCAGTCATGCCCTTGGATTTCCTGGTCTCATACAGGAGATTGACATAATCCTCCAATTTCGGGGTTTGGGCAGGATCTATCACCGTGACGCCGGAAAGATCCACTTCCAGCCAGCCAGCGCCGTCCATGATCTTCTCTTCATTTCCCACCATGATGATGTCCGCAATCCCCTCTTCCACAATCTTTGCGGCGGCTAACAGCGTCCTTTTGTCCTTGGACTCCGGCAGCACGATGGTCTTCCTGTCCAGCTTGGCTCTTTCCTTGATTTTGTCAATATATGACATATCCCTTCTCCTTTCCAGCGCTTTTTTCGCTATCCCCATATTCATTCTGCATTACAGTTCGTTCTATTTGGGGTTATTCTTGATAAATTTTCCACTTAACAAACTGTATTATCCATATTATACTAAAAAAGGAAACAATGTACAAGGATGAATATGCGATTCATTGTATATTTTCCGATACATACACATTTTATTTGATTCCTCTTAATACCCGTGGTTGTGCCAATGTAAACGCTTTCAAGTATGTTATTTTTTTCACATTGTCACCCAACATTTTTGTTCGTAATACCGATAATTCATCCTGGAGGATTTTCATGAAGGTAAATGGAATCATCGCTGAATATAATCCATTCCACAATGGCCATCTCTATCAGATAAAAGAGTCCGCTCAGCGCACGGAATGTGACTTTACTATCGTAGTTATGAGCGGAAATTTTGTGCAGCGGGGTGCACCTGCTATTGTGGAAAAGAGAATCCGCGCAGAAGCAGCACTGCGCCATGGGGCCGATCTTGTTCTGGAGCTTCCTGTTTTATATGCCACAGCCAGTGCAGAGGCTTTTGCTGCAGGAGCTGTGGCCTTGTTGGATCGGTTGGGCGTGGTGACGCATCTATGCTTTGGCAGCGAGTGCGGCCATACAGACTGGCTGGCGCAGATCGCAAAGCTTCTCTCTGAGGAGTCGCTTTTCTATCGCTCTGCATTACAGAAATATCTCAAGCAGGGATTTACCTACCCAGCCGCCAGAGTTCGGGCTCTGAGGGAATCGTCTGATTCCACGCTCTCTCAGAATGCTGAGAGCATTCTGGCCTCCCCCAACAACATACTGGGCATTGAATATATTCGCGCCCTTTACAAGCGGCGCAGTTCTATTCTCCCGGTTACAGTCAAGCGCCTAGGCACCAATTACCATGATGCTGGGCTGCCAGACTGTAAGACGCAGACGTCTCCGGTAGACATCTGCTCTGCCCTGGCTCTGCGTCAGGCTCTGTATCAGGGAAAAAGCCTCTCTCAGCTATCTAGCCACATGCCTCCAAATGCCCTGGTCCTCTTGGAAAAATACTTGCAAACCCGAAAGCTACTGTGTGTGGAGGATTTTTCCTCTGTGATGTATTACAAATTGATCGCTGAGAGGGACACTGGCTATGAAAAATATCTGGACGTATCCTCAGATCTGTCAGATCGAATCAGAAGGTGTCTGCGGGATTACACTGGCCTGGAAGCCTTTTGTGAGATTCTAAAGACAAAAAATATGACCTATACCAGAGTCAGCAGATGCCTGTTCCACATTCTGCTGGGCATTGAAAAAAAGGATCTTGTGCTGGGAAAAACACTGGACTATACGCCTTATGCCCGGGTTCTGGGGTTCAACCGTTCTGCCGCATCTATGCTGAAAGCCATTGGACAGCATTCTGACATACCATTGGTTACAAGCCTAGCAGATGCCAAAAAAAGTCTGACCCCTGAGGAGGGCAGACTTTTACAGCTGGATATCTTCGCCAGCGAACTTTATCAAAATCTTGCAAGGCTCCACAGCCACCAGCCAGTCCAGAATGAAATTTCCACGCCGCCAGTGATATTGTAAAGCCTTTTTCTTTTGGTCTTTACCTAATTTTTAAAGCTATGTATGGGCGCAGGAATCCGTCCACCTCGATTGATAAAGGCTTCACAGCCGAACCGATTCACAGGCATAATCGGCGCATAGCCCAAAAGACCGCCAAATTCCACAGTCTCTCCCACGCCCTTTCCAATCACAGGAATGACGCGGACTGCTGTGGTCTTCTGGTTTACCATACCAATGGCCATCTCATCTGCAATAATACCGGATATGGTGGTCGCCTTTGTATCCCCTGGAATGGCAATCATATCCAATCCCACAGAGCATACGCAGGTCATGGCTTCCAGCTTTTCCAAAGACAATGCGCCTGCCTGCACCGCGTCAATCATCCCCTGATCCTCGCTGACAGGAATGAACGCTCCGCTTAAGCCGCCCACATAGGAGGAAGCCATCACGCCTCCCTTCTTTACCTGGTCGTTTAGAAGTGCCAGCGCTGCTGTGGTGCCAGGAGCACCTGCATATTCTAATCCAATCTCGCACAGAATATCTGCCACACTGTCCCCGATGGCCGGTGTGGGCGCCAAAGACAAATCCACAATTCCAAAAGGCACATCCAGCATGGCGGAAGCCTCCTGGGCCACCAGCTGTCCCACTCTGGTCACCTTGAAAGCGGTCTTCTTGATAGTCTCGCAGAGCACCTCAAAATTCTCGCCCCGTACCTTCTCCAGAGCAGTCTTCACCACCCCTGGTCCACTGACTCCTACATTGATGACCTTATCCCCTTCTGTGACACCGTGGAACGCCCCTGCCATAAACGGATTATCGTCTGGAGCATTGCAAAATACCACCAGCTTTGCACAGCCCAGGGAATCATCCTTCTGGGTATATTCTGCCGTGGCCTTGATGATTTCTCCCATCAGCTTCACTGCATCCATGTTAATGCCTGTCCTGGTAGAGCCCAGATTCACAGAGGCGCATACCCGCTCTGTGGTTGAAAGCGCCTTTGGAATAGAGCGAATCAGCAGTTCATCCGCCGCTGTCATGCCCTTACTCACAAGCGCTGAAAAGCCGCCGATAAAGTTCACTCCCACCTCCTTAGCCACCCTGTCCAGGGTCTCTGCCACAGAGGCAAAATCATCCGAAGATTTGCAGGCTGCACCGCCTATGAGCGCAATGGGTGTCACAGATATTCTCTTGTTGACAATGGGAATCCCGAATTCCCTGGAGATCTCCTCCCCTGTCTTCACCAAGTCCTTCGCGGCATCATATATTTTCCGGTAGATCTTTTCCTTCAGCTTCTGTAGATCGGAATCAATGCAGTCCATCAGACTAATGCCCAGTGTGATGGTGCGCACATCCAGGTTCTCTTCCGCAATCATCTTGTTGGTTTCCGCTACTTCATATATGTTTATCATACCAGCCTCCCTAGCACCTGTCAGATTCTATGCATCTTGTCAAATATCTCTTCCTTCTGGCATTTGATCTGCACACCTGTCTCCTCCCCCAGTGCTGTCATCTCATCTACCATGTCTCCAAAGGGCTTTGTGGTCTTACTGGTGTCCACAATCATCATCATATTAAAATATCCCTGTACAATGGTCTGCGAGATGTCCAGAATATTGATTCCATTTTCCGCCAGGTAAGTACAAACTTTTGCGATAATCCCTATGGTGTCCTTTCCTACTACGGTTATAATCGTCCTTTTCATATCAGCCTCCATTCCCACGCCCCCTGGCGTATCCTAATCTTTTTGCTACAAGCAGCGCCGCCCAAGCAAAGGCTTCTGCTGCGCTCCACAAGGTTATAATACCACTGCAGGTGTCACCTCGCTGCGCCTGGCCACACGGATATCGAAATCTCCAGCCCTATAAGGGTTATCTCCCATGTTAATTTCCATCCGCACAGACTCATAGGCCAGCTCCGGCAAATTATTCTCCTTACTCAGATGTCCCAAAAGTATGTATTTCAGTTTGTCATGGAGAATCCGGCATAAAAGCCTGCCTGTATTCTCATTGGACAAATGCCCTCTGTCTCCTAAAATCCGCTGCTTCAGATAATAGGGATATGGTCCCACCTGCAGCATATTCACATCATGGTTTGCCTCCAAAAGCAGGGCATTCATCCCCTTGAGACATTCCACGGTATAGTCATTGTAAACGCCCAGATCCGTGCACACTGCCACCCGTTTGCTTCCATAGGCAATCCGATAGCCCACTGGCTGGGCGGCATCATGGGAAATCCGCATGGGTTGAATGGTAAGATCCTTGATTACAAATTTTCTGTCCTCCTCCACCTCACGGAACAGCTCTGCGTCCACGTTTCCCAGTCCAGAACAGCTTTTAATAGCTGCTATGGTACCTGCTGTGGCATAAATGGGAATCTCATATTTTCTGGCAATAACCCCCAATCCCTGTACATGGTCTGCGTGTTCATGGGTGATCAGTATTCCGTCTATATCGTTTCCCGAAAGCTCCAGCTCCTTCAGACCTGCCTGGGCCTTTCTGCCACTTATCCCGATGTCCACAAGCAGATGGGTGGCCTCTGAACCCACATAGATACAGTTTCCACTACTTCCACTTGCAATGCTGCACAATCTCATTTTCTCTATCCTCTTTCATTGCTTTGCTGCCGGAGCTCTTTTCGCTTATAGACCTTCAATTTCTCATCGATCTGTCTGCATGTGTCCGCAAAATCCCCGCTGTTGTCTATGACAACACCACAGCTTTCCCGAAACTTTTCCTCTGGCAATTGGCTGGAAATGATTCTCGCAATTTTTTCCTCACTGTAGCCTCTGGATTCCCGAAGCCTCTCTCGTCTCACAGCCTCATCTGCATAAATATACCACATCTCGTCCACCAGCGCAAGATAGCCGCCCTCAATCAATAAAGCTGCCTCCACAAAAAATAGAGCTGTCTCCCCCACAGCCTTTGCTTTTTCCAGTCTTTCCAGCAGAAACTCCTTCACAGCTGGATGGATGATACTGTTCACCTGTTCCAAAAGGGCAGGATCTGCAAAAATCTTGTCTGCCATCACTGCCCTTTCAATCTGCCCATCTCTACCTGCCACATCCCGTCCCAACAGCCCGATCAATGCCTCATAGGCTCTTGTGCCAGGCTGTTTCACCAGATGGGCTACTTCATCTGCCAGATAAATTTCACATGGATAATGCTCTTTGATATATTTTAACACCTGGGATTTACCGGCACCCACGCCTCCTGTGATTCCTATGAACCGCATTTTCTTCTCCACCTGATTCTTATCATTTTGCCTCGTACCAGTTGTCTCCTGTGTGTAAATCCACCTCCAATGCCACCGCCAGCTCAGCGGCCGCCTGCATATTTGTGGTTAATATTTCACGCACCTGAGCTTCCTCCTCCCGGTAGGTTTCTATGACAAGCTCGTCGTGAACCTGGAGAATCAGCTTTGATTTCAGTCCCCTATCTCGCAGTGCTCTCCATACCTTTATCATGGCAATCTTGATAATATCTGCCGCCGTGCCCTGTATCGGAGAGTTCATTGCCACCCGCTCTCCAAAAGAGCGCTGC
>CANRZC010000059.1 GCA_947644185.1 uncultured Acetatifactor sp. | reverse complement strand
AAACCGGGACAGAGTGGCGAAGCGAAAATATATCTGTTACGAATGTGAGGGATATTTCCGGGTTAGGACCAACAACCGTATTCGGATGGTGGCAGATCCCCACAGTTTCCAGCCCTGGTTTGGGGATATGCCTGTGAGAAATCCCCTTTCCTACCAGGGGTATGAGGAAAAATTGACCCTTGCAAGAGAGAAGACTGGGCTGGAGGAAGCGTTCACAGTGGGGCAGTGCAAGGTCTTCGGTGAGGATATTGTGCTGGGTATCTGCGATTCCAGATTTCTGATGGCCAGCATGGGACATGTGGTGGGAGAAAAGATTACTGCAGCCCTGGAGCGGGCTGTCAAATTGGGCCTGCCAGTGTTTTTCTTCTGTTGCTCTGGAGGCGCTAGGATGCAGGAGGGCATTATATCTCTGATGCAGATGGCAAAAACCGCTGCTGCCATTCAAAAGCTGGGGGAGGCCGGGTTATTGTATTGCACGATACTCACAGACCCTACCATGGGTGGCGTCACGGCCAGCTTTGCCATGCTGGGGGATGTGATCATGGCAGAGCCTGGTGCACTGATAGGCTTCGCAGGCCAAAGAGTGATCCGCCAGACCATAGGACAGGAGCTGCCAGAGGGATTTCAGACAGCAGAATTTTTGGTGGAGCACGGCATCATAGATGGAATCGTCAGGCGGGAGGCGCTGAAGAAGACACTGTATTTTCTGATAAAATCCCATCAGGGCAGGCAGGGGGAGTACGCGGATTTTACAAAGGGAAAGGAATTTCATTTCGTGCTAAACGAGGTGTTAAAAGAACAGACATGGAAGATGAGACCAGTGAATGCCTGGGAGAAGGTGAAGGCTGCCAGAAGATTGGAGCGAGCAGATGCAAGAGATTACATGAGCTGCATCTTTGACTATTTTGTGGAGGCACATGGAGATCGGCATTTTCGGGATGATCCGGCTATGATTGGCGGTATCGGTTTCCTGGAGGGACAGCCGGTGACTGTGATTGCAGAGTGTAAGGGAAAGGACGGAAAGGAATGCCAGTGGCGCAATTACGGCATGCCCATGCCGGAGGGGTATCGCAAGGCCCTGCGCCTGATGAAGCAGGCAGAGAAATTTCACAGGCCCATTGTGAGCTTTATCAATACCTCTGGCGCCTACTGTGGCATTGAGGCAGAGGAGCGGGGACAGGGAGAGGCCATCGCTTACAATCTGCGAGAGATGTCTGCCCTGCAGGTACCAATACTGTGTATTTTTATCGGCGAAGGGGGCAGTGGAGGCGCCCTTGCCACAGCAGTGGGGAATGAGGTATGGATGCTGGAGAATGCCACTTATTCCATTTTGTCCCCGGAGGGCTTTGCCTCCATCCTGTGGAAGGACGCTTCCCGGGCCAGAGAGGCCAGTGAAATCATGCGCATCACAGCCCAGGATTTAAAGCTTCTTCATGTGGTGGATAAGGTCATTCCAGAATTCGGCGGCGCGGACAGCACCACAGCAGAGGCTATTGGAGGCTATCTGAAGGAGCAGATTATGGCATTTCTAAAGCGCTATCAGGGAATGTCTGGGGAGGAAATCGCTGAGCAGAGATATGAAAGATTCCGCAAATATTAGGGGATTGCTGGAAAATTTTGTGACAATTGGACATGGACAGGAGGATATATGTCAATTCAGATTATGGGAACGGGAAGCGCCCTTCCTGGGCGCAGAGTGGAAAATAGAGAGATTGTCAGGCTGGTGGACACCTCAGAGGAATGGATCCAGGAGCGCACAGGCATCGGCAGCAGGTATGTATCTACCGGGGAGACAGTGGCTTTGCTGGCAGCCGAGGCCTGTGGGAGGGCGCTTCAGAATGCGGGAAAGCAGGCGGGAGAGGTAGAGCTTTTGGTGGTAGCTACCTGCTCGCCGGAGGATGCGGCGCCCTGTGTAGCCTGCCAGGTCCAGGGCAGGATTGGAGCCGGGAATGCCGTAGCATTTGACTTAAATGCGGCATGCGCCGGCTTTTTGTTTGCACTGCATACGGTGTGGGCATATGTGGAGGCAGGAATCTATGGCAATGCTCTGATTGCAGGCAGTGAGGTGCTGTCAAAGCTTGTGAACTGGGAGGACAGGAGTACCTGCATTCTGTTCGGGGATGGTGCCGGCGCTGTCTATGTGGAGAAATGTGAGACAGGTGGTATCCTAAGCTTTGTTCAGCATGCGGATGGCAGCAGAGGCAGTGTGCTTGCCGGGGGCAGCAGGCCCCTTGTGAATCCTTGGTTTCAGGAAACTGACTTTAGGCAGTTCCTGCAGATGGATGGCCGGGAGGTGTTTGCCTTTGCACTGCGCCAGGTTCCCTTAGGGGTGGAAGAGGCCCTTGCAAAAGCAGGACTTGCGCCAGAGGATATAGACCTGTTTGTGCTTCATCAGGCCAACCGGCGTATTATAGAAGGGGTTTCAAAGCGGCTAGGTGTGCCCATTTCCCGGTTTCCCATGAATCTGGACAGAGTGGGGAATACCTCCTCCGCGGCCATTCCCCTTTTGCTGGATGAGCTAAATCGCAAGGGGGAGCTAAAGCGGGGAATGCGATTGGTGCTGTCAGGCTTCGGCGCTGGGTTGACCTGCGGAGCTTGTGTGGTAGAGTGGTAATTACCTATTGACTTTTCTTGGCAAATGGGTACATTATTAATATGTGACCTGCAGCTTGGAGGCAGAGTCTGGAGAGGATAATGGGGGAGAAATGGTACAGAATACAAAGCGCTCCATAAACGAATTGTTAGTCAACCTGTTTAACCATGTGATGGACATGGAGGCAAAAGCGGTTATCACACAGGAGTATCAGGATATTACCAACAATGATATGCATATCATTGAGGCTATCGGTGTGGAGGAGCCTAGAAACATGTCTGTGATAGCACACAAGCTTTCTGTCACAGTGAGCACTTTGACCACAAACATGAACGGGCTGGAGCGCAAGGGCTATATCAGAAGAGAGCGCAGTACAAAGGATAAGCGCGTGGTGCATGTACTTTTAACAGACAAGGGGAGAAAGGCTTTTTATCATCATCGGGACTTCCATAAGAAAATGATCAGGGCCATTGTGAAGGACTTAAGCGGAGAGGAGATGGAGATTTTATATCGATGTCTCGTGAATCTGAATGCTTTTCTGGAGTCCGGGACCTGGGACGACTGACGTAAAGACAGAAAGAGAGTGTGGTTTTGGGTATGGGTGAAAAGGTCAATCAGATGCTGGGAAAGTTAAAGACAGTCATCTATGGAAGATTTGCCATGATTCTCTTAGGATTTCTGGCGCAGCTTGTTTTGCTGATGGTGGGATACTTTTTCCTGCGCAATTACAGCTATCTGTTCTATGGGCTTTTTTTGGCAATCAGCGCAATTGTGGTGGTATATATCTATAATGCCCCTGGCAATCCAGACCTGAAGCTGTCATGGATGCTGCCCATTGCAATCTTTCCCATTTTTGGGGCTATCTTTTATATGACCATCATTATGCAGCCTGGCACCACGGTTCTGTATGAAAGGCTCAAGGCCCTTTCGGAGTATACAAAAAAATATGTACATCCCAGAGGAGACACTAGGGACAAGCTTCGGAACGAAAGCCCCCATATGGGACAGTTGGCTTATTATCTGGAAAAATACGACAATAGTCCGGTTTATGACAACACCCAGATGAAGTATTACGCTCTGGGGGACAGCCAGTTTGTGGACATGGTGGAGGAGCTGAAGAAGGCTGAGAAGTATATCTTCATGGAATTCTTTATTGTGTCCGGTGGGCGAATGCTGGGAACTGTGCTGGACATTCTAAAGGAGAAGGCCAGGCAGGGGGTGGAGGTTCGCTTTATGTACGATGGCACCAATGTACTGTGGAACCTGCCAAACTTTTTCCCGGACATGCTGGAGGCGGAGGGAATTTCCTGCAAGATGTTCGCGCCTATCCGCCCGATTTTTTCCACCCATTACAACAATAGAGATCACAGAAAAATCCTGGTTATCGATGGAAAGGTGGCCTTTACTGGCGGCATTAATTTGGCGGATGAATATATCAATGAAAAGGAGCGCTTTGGGCACTGGAAGGATGTAGGTGCCATGATCCGAGGGGACGCTGTGGAGCGTTTCACCTACATGTTTTTGGAGATGTGGGATGTGGACGAGACGGAGACGGAAAACTATGAAAAGTATGTGCTTCCCGCAGAAGACACTCCCTCCAGTGATGGCTATGCCATTCCCTACAGTGTCTGCCCCCTGGGGCCAGAGAGGGTAGGGCAGATGGTGTATTTGGAGATACTGAACACAGCCCACACCTATGTGCATATTATGACACCTTACCTGATACCAGACTACCAGCTGCTGACAGCCATGACCTATGCTGTGAAGCGGGGGGTAGAGGTGGTGATCCTTATGCCCCATATTCCCGACAAGAAGTATGCGTTCCTGCTGGCAAAGACTTATTACGACCAATTACTGGAGGCAGGCGTGAGAATCTGTGAGTACGAGCCAGGCTTTGTCCATGCAAAGGTATTTGTGTCCGATGATGTGAAGGCTGTGGTGGGCACGGTGAACCTGGACTATCGGAGTCTGTTCCATCACTTTGAGTGCGGCGTTGTGCTGTACCGGAATTCCCAGATAGCTGTGATAGAGCAGGATTTTCAGGATACCATAAAGAAATGTATCGAGGTGAAGGTGGAGGATTACAAGAAGCTGAAACTGTGGGAGAGGATGCTTGGGAGAATCATGCGGCTGGTGGCGCCACTTATGTGATTGCCCAAAGGCTTTGGCAGAGAGGGTGGGATTTTCCTACCCTTTTTTTGTTTCTTTTTATTTTGAAACTTTTTTGTACAGATATCGTTTATAGAGTTAAGAGTCGTTACCGGAAAAACAGCTGTGGGGATGAAGGAGGGAGGCATACATTGAAGGATGCAGAGATACTGGACTTATATTGGGGAAGAGAGGAACAGGCCATATACGAATCCCAGAAGGCTTATGGAAGTTACTGCTATAGCATCGCATGGAATATTCTGTATTCCAGAGAAGACTCGGACGAGTGCGTGAATGATACCTGGCTGCGGGCATGGAATGCAATACCACCTAAGCGGCCAGGGCGTCTGGCTTTGTTTCTGGGGACTATCACACGGAATCTGTCCTTGGACAGATGGAAGGAAAGGCGTGCTATGAAAAGGGGAAAGGGAGAAATGGAATTTGCACTGGACGAGCTGGCGGAATGCCTGCCGGATGCCCACAATACAGAGGCTGAGGTGGAGGCTGCGGAGCTGGAGCGTCTGGTGAATGACTTTCTCTATGGGCTGCCAGAGCGGGAATGCAATATATTCCTTCGCCGATATTGGTATGTGGAGGAGTATAGCGATATTGCCAGGCGTTATGATATGAAGCTAAATACTGTAAAAACCTCTCTGTTTCGCACTAGGGCGAAGCTTCGGGAGTATCTGGAAAGGGAGGGTGTGATCCTATGAACAGGAAGGAGAGCTTTCAGGAAAAGCATGGGGACAGGAGCCAGCAGGAGCGGGCTATGCGGCTTATGGAGGCATTGTCTGCTGTGGACGAAGCGCTGCTGGAGCGCTGCAGCAAGAAGGGGAAAGTCACCCCCTACAGAAGACCCCTGTGGCTGAGCACAAAGCGGATGGCAGCGGTAATGTGCCTGGCAGTGGTGGGAGCCCTTAGCTGGGGTGGCTACCAATTGCTAAACCTGAGAATGGGGGATTCATCTGGGGGAAAGGCTGCGGAAGCCATTATGGACACAGAAAATGACGCAGGGTGGGATATGACAACAGGTGACATAGCACCAGGGGAGGGAGCAGAGAAAGAGGAGCTGGCCCAGGCCGAAGAGAACAAAGAAGCGAAAGAATTGGATTCTGTCAGGAACCAAGCAGGGCAAGCTGAAGAAGGTGCTGTGCCTGGCCAAAAGACACAGGACCAGGGGAATGAGGCTCCGGGTACCCAAGACACGGAAGGCGCTGTGCCAGAAGTAAAGGAAGAGATCACGGGAAATCAGTCTGGTTTCGGGGAGACGGAGCAAGCGGGTGTAAAGGATGGCATAGCAGATGTGGAGAGTTGTCCACAATTGCAGTCTGTGAAACTGACAGAGGAGCAGAGCAGAAGCCAGGCAGATCTGGGCGTCTATATCCCCACGGTGATTCCAAAAGGATATGTCTTTGAGGAGGCCTACACCATAACAGAACAAGAGCAGGCAAATCTGGCAGTGTGCTGGAGCAGAGGCTTGGATTACATCCAATTGCATCTGGAGAAGCCTGAGAATCCTCCAGTCACAGTAGATGTGTCCATAACGGAAACCTATGACGTGCGCTTGTATGAGATCCCTTACGGGGAGACGGTACCAGAAAAGTATCGGCAGACTTTTGACAATCCGGTATTTGCTGCCGGAGATTTTACCCTGGAGATGGTGGAGAGCCGGATGAAATCCTACGATGACAATGGGGATACAGATACACCCAGAGGGAACTTTGGTGTTTACTATCCAAGCGGTGTGCTGGTGCGGTTTTCTGGCCGGGGTACAGCGGAGGAAATTTGGGAGATGTTTTGTTCCATGGGAGAAAAAGAATAGGGCTGGCATACGCTGGCCCTACTCGTTTTCATTTTCCCGCATTCGATAACCCACGCCCACCTCAGTAAATACATACTGAGGCTGAGCAGGATTCTGTTCAATTTTTCGGCGGATATTTGCCATGTTGACACGGAGAATTTGATTGTTCTCCTCTGCGTAGGGACCCCAAATGCGACGCAGGATTGCATTGTAAGTCAGCACGCGCCCAGCATTTTCTGCTAGAAGTGAGAGTAGCTGATATTCAATCTGTGTCAGATGGATCTGCTGACCATCCAGATAAATGGTCCTTTTATCCAGGTTAATTTCCAGGTTGCCAGCTTTGTAGATCTGGTTTGGCATATGGCGGCGACTGTGGCGCAGAGCAGTGCGAATGCGAGCAGTCAGCTCACCTGGATAAAAGGGCTTTGTGACATAATCGTCAGCGCCCAGATCTAATGCTCTTACCTTTTCCTGTTCTTCACTGTAGACTGAGACCACGATAATAGGAACATGGCTCCAGCTGCGCAGCTTTTCCAGTACCAAAAATCCGTCCATGTCCGGCAACCTCAAGTCTAACAGGATCAAGTCAGGGCAGAGGGAGGCTGCAAGGCTAAGGGCTTCCCTGCCGGTCATGGCTGTAGTGATGTTGTATCCGTTTTTGCCCAGGAGAGCAGTGATATAGGTACAAGGACTTTTCTCATCTTCAATCAGCAGGATATGAACTTTGGCATTCATGATATATCATTTGCTCCTTTTTGGCAGAGTGAAGATAAATTCTGCACCCTGACTGTGGTTGCGGCCCAGGAATGTTCCGTGGTGGGCCGAAATGATGGCTTTACAGATGAACAGACCGATACCGATCTTTTTGTGGGGGACTAGCGTGGCTTTTGCCAGGGTGGACGCGTCCAGCATAGTGTCCAATACTTTATCGGGAATACCTTGACCATAGTCCCTGACTGTAAAGGTGACATAGTCTTTCCCGTTTTCTACCAGGATATCTACGGGTTCTTTACTGCCGGAATGGACCAATGCATTTTCCAGCAGATTGATAATCACCTGCTCTATTAACAGTGCATCTATAGGCAGTACAATCATCTCATTGGGAATGGTGGCATGGACCTCAAAGTTAGGGTGTCGCATCTTCAGCTTTTGTAGGGCTTCTCCCAGCACCTCCTCCACCACTTCATTTTTGGTGTTGATGGCGTTTTCCGTATCCCGGATTCGATTGATTGCCAGCAGATTTTCTACGATGTTGAGAAGCCATCCAGAATCCTCATGGATTTGACTTACCAGATGGAGCTTTTCCGCTTCCTCCAGAGTCTCATGGCTTTCCAGGTAAAGGAGGCTGTTGCCCAGGATACCGGAAAGTGGTGTGCGCAGGTCATGGGGAATGGTGTGCATAAGGCTTTCATGGATTTCCTTCAGCATGACTTTCTGAGACAGACGCTTTCCATGGCTTTTCCTGACCTTTTGATTCCGAAACCGTGGGGCTAAAAGCCCGGTGGTGGTGAGGGTAGCAGCAATACCCAACAGGGTACAGAAGCTTTTTTGGCCTTTTTGGCGGCGGTTGGAATGGTTTGGGTACAGCAATAAATTTCGTAGTTTTTTGCGCATGATGTCATCCTTTCTTAAGTTGCAATATTTGAAGTAGCGACTGTCTTCCATTATATCGTTTTTTGTAGCAGGAAGCAACAAAACGGGCATAAAGATATTGTTAAGAAGTTGTAGTCGTCAGAGGGGAAGCACAGAGCTTATTTCTTAATTATTTCTTTATGACTTGCACAGGCTTATCTACGTGGAGTACAATGGTGACACACAAGGAAAGAAAGGCAGGGAAGGCAGAGCGAATGAAAGAGCGGGAAGCTTTTTTGGATAGATTAAGAGTGTTGGCTACCTTTGCGGTAATCATGCTTCATACGGTGAGCGGTGTCATGGATACCACAGACATGAGCTTTTATCTGGAAGAGCGAAGGGTTTTTATGGTGGCACTGGATCTGGTGTGCTGGTGTGTGCCCATATTTTTACTGATATCAGGTTATTTATTTCTCAATCCAGAGCGCCAATTTGGCATGGGAAAAATGATAACAAAATATGGTAGGCGTATCCTGCTGGCCCTGTTTTTGTTTGGAGTACCTTTTGGGTGTCTGGAGCTGATGTCTGAGGAGATGACATTTCGCATGGGAATGCTGGCAGAGGCCTTTGTCAGAGTCCTTTGCGGAAAGAGCTGGGCGCATATGTGGTATCTGTATCTGATTCTCATTTTGTATCTGCTGACACCCTTTCTGAAAAGAGTGCTTATGGTGATGCCAAAGTGGACAGTGTACGGAATGCTCTCTGTGCTGTTCATTGGCTGTTCTGTTCTGCCTTATTTCTACCTGCTGTCAGGGCAGGAAGGGCCTTCCCTGCCAGGAGACGCAATCTATTTCTTCTATTATATATGTGGATACCTGTTTGCAGTGGAAAAGAAGGAAAGACTGAAAAAAGTGGTCAGAATAGGAATCCTTCCCGCTCTGACCGCTCTGGTGGTAGGTGGGATGGCTGTCAGCCGCCTATCAGGAGAATATGTACTGAGGATGGCTTACAACTATCCCTTTACTGTGCTTCTTGCCCTATTGCTGTTCGCCTGGGGAATGGGCACAAAATGCCCCTTACGTCCTTTTTGGGCAAAAGCTTCGGAACTGAGCTTTGCCGTGTATCTGATCCATCCGCTTTTTTTGAATTTAGCCTATAAATTTTTTCACATAACCCCCCTGTCTCTATTGCAGCTTTTGCCATCTGGGATGCCGGTTCCCATTTCTCTGGGGATTAGCTTGTTGGTCTTTTTCACAGGGACAGCGCTTTTGTCTGTAGCCACAGCCTGGATGCTTTGCCAAATACCGCCGCTAAAAAAGTATGTGCTATGAAAAATGCTGCCAGCGCCCTGCGGCGCCGCAGGGGAGGATCAGTCCGCTTTCCGAGACGGGTAAACCAATTTCCTGGGCCTCTACATGTCCTCCGAAGCGCTTTGCCACTGCTTCATTTAGCAGATAGGAAAGCACTGCAGGCTGCAGGCCAGTGGTGTAGGAATTCAGCAGGAAAAACAGGGCATCTTTGGACAGGAGCTTGGCAGTCAATGTGAGAAATGGCCAGATACTAGTCTCCAGCTTCCAGATTTCCCCCTTTGGACCTCTGCCGTAGGAGGGAGGATCCATGATGATACCGTCATAGACATTGCCACGACGGATTTCCCGCTCCACGAACTTTACACAGTCATCCACCAGCCACCTGATGGGAGCGTCGCCCAGGCCAGAGGCAGCCGCATTTTCCTTTGCCCAGGTTACCATGCCCTTGGAGGCATCCACATGGGTCACAGAGGCACCAGTGGAGGCAGCAGCTATGGTGGCACCGCCAGTGTAGGCGAAGAGGTTCAATACCTTTAAGGGGCGATTCAATTGCTTGCTGGCATTTCGAAGGAGTCTGGAAAACCATTCCCAGTTTACGGCCTGCTCTGGAAAAAGGCCTGTATGCTTGAAGCTAAATGGCTTCAGACGGAAGGTTAGAGCACAAGGGTCCAGCTGGTAAGAGATGCTCCACTCATTTGGCAGCTGGAAAAATTCCCACTCTCCGCCGCTCTTTGGGCTTCTGTGGTAATGGCCGTTCTTCTTGCTCCAGCCTTTGTGACTGTGGGGTGTGCTCCAAATGACTTGAGGGTCTGGGCGAATGAGAATATAGTCGCCCCATCGCTCCAGCTTTTCGCCATCTGTGGCATCCAGCACTTCATAATCTGTCCATTTATCTGCAATCCACATATCTGCTTCCTCGATTCAATATCATATAAAATGGCTGATCATAAGGCGCGGGATAAGCAACTTTTCC
>CANRZC010000058.1 GCA_947644185.1 uncultured Acetatifactor sp. | reverse complement strand
AAATGCAGTATATTTAGTTCGACATAGATTGACCGCATTGTTGGTCTGACATCTCTAGGCGACGAGGGCAAGAGCTCAGGTATGGCGAAGCGGCTGTATCTGAGCTTTTCTTTTGTACATGACAATACATGACAATAAAATTCTGCCTGCCTTACATATATTTTTGCGGAAGCGAGGAAGCACATCATGACCTTAAGAGAATTGCCCATAGGGAAATGGGCCACCATCGAAGCTGTAGGCGGGGAGGGCGCACTGCGTCAGCATTTTCTGGACATGGGCGTCATTCCGGGCACGGACATAATGCTGATCAAATACGCACCCATGGGAGATCCAATGGAATTCATGGTTCACGGCTACGAGCTCACCCTGCGGATAGCGGATGCTGAGAAGATTGCCATCTCCAATGTCCACAGTGCAACCTCTGAGACACCGATACCAGAGCTCCAGGCAGACAGAAAGCGCATCGAACACCCAGGCTTAGGTGAGGGCGGCAAATACCATGTGAAGGCTACCGAAAATCCCCTGCCGGAGGATGCACAGCTAACTTTCGCACTGGCGGGCAACCAGAACTGCGGCAAGACCACTCTCTTCAACCAGCTCACAGGATCCAACCAGCATGTGGGCAATTTCCCCGGTGTCACAGTAGACAGAAAGGATGGCATGATCAAGGGGCACAGCAATACCCTGATCACAGACCTTCCAGGCATTTATTCCATGTCCCCCTACACCAGCGAGGAGATCGTCACCAGACAGTTCATCATGCGTGAACATCCAAAAGGCATCATCAATATCGTAGATGCCTCTAATATAGAGAGAAACCTGTATCTGACCATGCAGCTCATGGAGCTGGACATTCCTATGGTGTTAGCCCTGAATATGATGGACGAGGTCAGGGGCAACGGGGGCTCCATCCAGATCAATGAGATGGAGGATCTGTTGGGCATCCCTGTGGTGCCCATTTCGGCTGCAAAGAATGAGGGCATAGACGAATTGGTAAGCCACGCCCTCCATGTGGCAAAGTACCAGGAACGCCCTGGCAGAATCGACTTCTGTAAAGAGGATCAGAACGGTGGCGCTGTGCACAGATGCCTTCACGCCATCATGCACCTCATAGAAGATCACGCAAAGCGAGCTGATATCCCTGTGCGTTTTGCTGCCAGCAAGCTCACTGAGGGAGATCCCCGCATTCTGGAGGCCTTGGGGTTAGATCAGAATGAAAAGGAGATGTTGGAACACATTATCTGCCAGATGGAGACAGAGAGTGGCATGGACCGGGCTGCAGCTATTGCAGACATGCGCTTTTCCTTTATCAGGGAGGTCTGCAGCGCCACTGTGGTCAAACCGCGGGAAACCAAAGAGCACGCCAGAAGTGCAAGGATTGATAGCATTTTGACGGGAAAATACACTGCCATCCCCGCCTTCATCGGTATCATGGGCATTGTATTCTGGTTGACATTCAATGTGATTGGGGCATGGCTCCAGGAGCTGATGGCAATGGGGGTGGACTTCCTGGCCCAGGCAACGGATTCCGCCCTGAAAGCATTCCATGTAAATGAGGTGCTCCACTCCCTGATCATGGACGGCATTTTTAACGGCGTAGGAAGCGTCTTGAGCTTCCTGCCCATTATTGTGACTTTGTTTTTCTTCCTGTCTCTGTTGGAGGACAGTGGCTATATTGCCAGAGTGGCCTTTGTCATGGATAAGCTGCTGCGCAAGATCGGCCTGTCAGGCCGCAGCATTGTGCCCATGCTCATCGGCTTTGGCTGCACGGTACCGGGAGTGATGGCCACCAGGACGCTGCCCTCGGAGCGCGACAGAAAGATGACGATTCTGCTGACGCCCTTTATGAGCTGTTCAGCAAAGCTACCCATCTATGGGTTCTTTACAGCTGCCTTCTTTCCAAAGCAGGGGGCTTTGGTAATGATAGGGCTATATCTGCTGGGGATAGTGCTGGGCATTTTGATGGCTTTCCTCATGAAAGGAACTGTTTTCCAGGGAGAGGCTGTGCCCTTCGTCATGGAACTGCCCAATTACAGACTCCCCGGCCCGAAGAATGTGGGGCAGCTCCTCTGGGATAAGGCAAAGGACTTCCTGCAGAGGGCTTTTTCTGTCATCTTTATCGCCACCATTGTCATCTGGTTTTTGCAGACCTTTGACTTCCATCTAAATATTGTGGCGGATTCCCAGGACAGTATGCTGGCCGCGGTTGCAGGTATTATCGCCCCTGTCCTAAAGCCTCTGGGCTTCGGAGACTGGCGGATGTCCACAGCTCTGATCACTGGCTTTATGGCAAAAGAAAGTGTGGTCTCCACCTTGAACGTGCTGTTGGGCACCACAGAAATGCTGTTCACGGTAATCACGCCACTGGCTGCCGCCAGCCTGCTGGTGTTCTGTCTCCTCTACACGCCCTGTGTGGCGGCTATCGCCTCCGTGAAGCGTGAAATGGGCTGGAAATGGGCTGTGGGAGTGGTTCTGGGGCAGTGCATGATCGCATGGATTGCCGCTTTTGTGGTACGGCTGATTGGGCTGGCTTTCGGGCTGGCCTGAGAATAAGCGGAGGGAGTTTTCCAATGTTAATGACAAGAGACAAGACATTCTATAGATCCTTCTTCCGGCTTATGAGCGCTCTGATGCTTCAGCAGGCCGTGGTGCTCAGCGTGAACCTGGCGGACAATATTATGCTGGGCAGCTATTCAGAGACTGCACTCTCCGGCGTGGCCGCAGTAAACCAGATCCAGTTCATCCTGCAGCAGTTGGTCTTCGGCATCAGCAATGGCATGGTGGTATTGGCCAGCCAATACTGGGGTCAGAAGAAGACAGAGCCTGTGCGCAGGCTGATGGCCATTGCCTTCTGGGCAGCTATGGCTGTGGCAGCGCTTCTGTTTGCTTTGGTCAGCCTCTTTCCCCACGGCGCAGTTGGGATCTTTACAAAGGATGAAGCTATCATTAGGCAGGGCATGGATTATCTGTCTATTGTCAGGTTCAGCTATCTCTTCTTTGCTGTGACCACAATCCTTTTGGGCACCATGCGCATTGTGGAAAAAGTGAGCATCGCCCTGTATGTATCTGTCATAGCGCTTTTGCTGAACTGTACCATTAACTATACTCTCATCAAAGGCCATTTTGGTTTTCCTGAGCTGGGTGCAAAGGGCGCTGCCATCGGAACCCTCACTGCCCGCATCGTGGAATGCCTGATCGTTATCTTCTATGTGCTGTACCGGGACAAGCTGCTGCGGCTGCGGATCAGGGATCTCCTACATATTGACGCTCTTCTGGCAAAAGACTACGTTCATGTCAGCCTCCCGGTGGTGACCACTGGCTTCCTCTGGGGCTGCAACACAGCTCTGCAGACTGTGATTCTGGGGCATATGTCCTCCAGCGCCATTGCCGCCCATTCCATCTCCTCCACTATCTTCATGTTCCTGAAGGTGATGTCTGTGGGGGCTTCCTCCGCCGCTGCTATCCTGACAGGAAAAGCTGTAGGTACTGGAGATTTGCCAAAGGTCAAGGAATATACCAGAACATTTCAGGTGCTGTTTTTATGCATAGGCCTCCTTTTGGGAACGGTTTTATTCTCTATCCGCCTCCCGCTCCTGAGCCTGTATACTTTGGAGCCACAGACCAGAGAGCTGGCCAATGCCTTTATTCTGATTGAATCCACAGTCCTGGTGGTGATGTCCTACCAGATGTGCATGAACACCGGTGTCATCTGCGGCGGCGGGGACACCCGGTATGTGATGATCATGGACCTGATTGTCATCTGGGGCATTGTGATCCCTCTGTCCTTTGCCTGTGCATTTCGCTGGAATGCGTCGCCTGTGATTGTACTGCTTATGCTCAATGCAGACCAGTATCTCAAATGCATCCCTGCCGCAGTATACGGCAACAGCTTCCGCTGGATCAGGCAACTGACCCGCTCCACCAGGGAAGACGAAGCCTCTGAGGGCTAAACAGACTTGCTTTGGCCCTATTATACAGTCCAGCTCCCCGCAACCTTAATCCATCCAGGAAGTAAAGAATCCGTACCCACCCTCCACGTTGTAGATCCCATAGCCGGTTAGCCTGTCAAGGGAGCCATTCCTCCACAGATAATAATCCGGGGACCAGGACGCAAAAGCCTGGTCCAGCTCCGCCAGGGGCACGCCCGGCAGATAGAAGCGAAAATCCTCCCCCCGCTCCAGTCCAAAAGCCTCCGATCCAATGTAGCGAATCTGCTCCTCTATCCACACCTTGTCCAGCTCTGTCTCGCAGTTTAGCTCTGCCAGCCGCATGGAATAGGAATAGTCGTCTATCTTCGTTATTTCGTCAAATCTTCCGCTGAATTCACAGTAATACCTTGTTCCCAGGGGATATTCATCTGCCGGGATGTTCTCATGGTTCGAATGGACACCCTGGAAAGAACCGTCTGGATGCAAAGTCAGGCTGGTGTACGAGGAGCTGGCACCGGTGGCCATGATAAATTCCAGCGGCGGGGTATCCTCTGGCAGCCCCCTATCAAAAGCCCACCAGGCATCCTCCTCCGGATAGCCCTCCCCATCCTCCTGGCCGAACCTGACGGGATATAATGTCTGCAGTTCTGACGCCGGCCTGGGGCCTATCACCAGCTCCCCCTCCCAGGTGCTCAAAAGCACTGTGCCGTTTTTCAGAAATTCGTTGGCCACCTCCGCAAAGGCCCGCATTTTTTCAGTGGTCTGCAGGGCAGAAGACAGTTCAAACTCCGCCTCCCAGAAATTTTCCTGGGTCTCTTGACCGCCCTCCAGGCTGAATTGCTCGCAGGTATAGTAGCCCATCCCCTGAGAAAAACTGGGATGATACCGAACCAGGTAATCCTCCCCATGGCTTTGATATAGCAGAATCGTGTTCCACCCCACATGGGGAATTCCGGCTTCCTCGCTCCACAGCACCTGACCATCCGGTTTCAGCACTTCCAGTACATAGACTCCCTCCGAGACTTCCCGGACGAGAATAGTCTCCGCCTCCCCGTCCCTGTCCAGATCAGCGTCCTCCCAGACCACCGTCCCCTCTGGCTGGCTGGATTCTGTCTCATCTGTTCCTGTCTGGCCCGATCCCTTTGCCACCGCTCCTGCGTCAGGTTGTCCTGATTCTCTTTGGGTTGTCTCCCACTGCCCTGCCCCGGTCTGCCCAGGCCAGGGCCGCGTATCAAAATATCCCTCCGGCAGAGCATCCTCCCCTTCCGGAAACGCCTCATTCCAGGAGGCCAGCCAATCGGCATCCGCCTCATAGTATTCCCCGTCTATGACCAGATAGGTGTTCCCCAGATTTCCCACCATATGGGCACTATTGTCCTCCATAGTCAGATAGAAGAAAGTGCTGCTTCCCTCCACAATCCCCTGCTCCTCCCTGTATACTCCATCACTCTGGTTCAGCAGCTTTACCATAGCAGCAATCTCGCTGTCCGAAAGACGCTTATATTCCTTGCCAGGGGATCTGGGAAGTACCACTAACTCTGCCTCTGCCACTTCTCCCTGCGAAAGCTCCTGGACCCAGGCAAGGGTATCCCTGCGCTCAGGCTCCCTGGCAGGATCCGTCAGGAAGCACACTGCCACCACTATACAGACAATCACCGCAGCCCCTACCATCCAAAACGCCGGCTTCCGATACCCCAGCACAGATTTCACCCGGCCCTTCACTCCCGTCTCCCCGAAGGCCAGAGGGCAGGCTGCGATACCCTTTCGGGTCACACTACAGTCCAAAAGCGCCTGGGAATAGTCTGCCCGCTGCCCAGCGTCAAGCCCCTTGATAGACCTTTCATCGCATGCCAGCTCAATGTCCTGGCACAGCAGTACATAGGCCAGCCACAATAGCGGATGGAACCAATACACAGCCAGCAATAGAAACCCCAAGGGCTTCCACCAGTGGTCCTTTCTGCGGATGTGCACCTGCTCATGCATCACCACATGCGCCAGATTCTTTCCCTCTATCCGAAAGGGAATGTAGATTCTAGGCTGCACCAGGCCCAACACAAAGGGCGAGGTCACTGTCTCGCTCTGGAAAATATTGCCCTCCATGACCACTGCAGTGCTGACCAGCTTCCGCAGCCGCAGATAGGTAAACAGCCCATACAGGCTCATGGACAGTGCACCTAGTATCCATACAGTCCATAAAGTATCTACCATATCCCATTTGTTTGATGAAGAGAAATTGCTGTCCACAGACAGCGCCCCATCCCAGGCCGACTTACTTCCCTCCATATACTTAGACTCAGCCTCCCCGGCCTTCTGCGCCGCATTTCCTGGCACATTTCCTTGCGAAGTCACCGTCCCTACATTGAAATCAACCTCTGCCTGGGGAATCAGACTGAACCTGCTCTCAATGGACACAGGACACAGCAGCCGCAATGCCACCATACCCCAGAGCAGCACCCTCACTCCTTTGGGCGCCCGCCTAAAAGTCAGCCGCAGTGCCGCCACAGCCAGCACCAGCCACCCTGCCGTTATGCTTCGGCTCACTACCTCTAAAAAAATATCCCTCATCGCCCATCTCCCTTCCGAAAGCAGTCTATCATCCGCTGTACTTCGTCAATCTCCTTCTCCGTCATTTTCTTATGCTTCGTAAAAGCCGCCACAAAGGCCGGAAGGGAGCCGCCGAACTTTTTTTCTACCAGTTCGTCAATCTCCGCGGCCTGCACTTGATCCTTGGTCACCAGCGCAGTGACCATACTGTCTTCATTTTTTAACACCCCGCGCTCTGAAAGCCTCTTGATCACCGTGTATGTAGTGGTAGGCTTCCATCCCAGCTGATCCCTGCACAGCTCCACCAGCTTGCTGCTGCGCACTGGCTCATGCTCCCACAAAATCAGGCAGAAACGATATTCGCTCTCAAATACCTTTGGTGTCTCCATATATAAAACCTCCCTCTAACCCATTAGAGTATATCTTTACTCTAACAGATTAGAGGGAGATTTGCAAGTACCTTTTTAATGTCTCCGCGCCAATCCTGAAGAATGCCCAAGCGAATCGTATTCACTTGGGCATTCTTCTGTGTGCAACTTTGCACACTATTCTCCTGCCAGCAAAGTCACAGGGGCAATCTTTCGAATCCGCAGGGACAATAGGCATGCCAACCCAAAGGCTATGAGCACCAGCCCCACCCCCGACAGCACAATCCACCCCAGCGGAACAGTAAAGGTGCACTTCACGATACCGATACCGCTCAGGAACAGAGCCACCACCGGGTTGATGATCACAGCGCTCACTGCAATCCCCACTGTAGTGGAAAGCAGCACTGCCGGCAGAAAGCTAAACGCTGTCTGGAGGATAAGCTGCCCTGTGGTAAAGCCAAGGGCCTTCAGGATGCCGTAGTCCCGCTTTCTGCTGCCCAGCATAAGCCTTACCAGCAGGTAGAGCACGAAAGCGATGACAGCCACGCTAAGCAGCAGGATTCCTACTACAATAACAGCCATCAAAGACACATAGACCCCGGCTGAGCCCTCTATCACAGAGGCAATATTGATGGTCATATTCAAGTCGCTGCCCAGCTGTTCCTCCATTCTCTTGCGGAAGGCCTCAATGTCTGCCCCCTGTACCAGATTGACATAGTAGCTCACATTGGTAAACGCCCCCATGCGCTCAAAGCCCTCTCGGGTCAGCAGACAGTCCTTGCCCAGGTTGTTGGAAATCTGGGTGAAGCCGCAGATCAGGTAATCCGCCTCTTTCCCCTCTGCCGTCAGGGCAATCTCATCCCCCAGCTTTAGTCCCTGTTCTTTGGCATATTTGGCCCCAATGGCTACCTCATTGTCATACAGAGGAAAACGCCCCTGATAGCATACGCTTTGGTTGTTTACCTGGGAAAAATCCTCCGCCATGGTAGCCACCAGGGCAATACCGCCTACATGACACACCTCCGTGGAGCTGTACAGATAAATCTTTTCCACGTCCTTATCCATCTCCACCGCCTGCAAAAGCGCCGTTTCCCCCCTGGGATTTACATTCACACAGGCGTCCGCGGTCTCCCCCACAATCAGGTTGATAAAGGGCGTCATGTCCACAATGACGTTCTCCACCATCAGCACTGAGAACACCACCACCAGAGAAAGCACCAGCATAGTGATACCCACTGTGATGTTCTGTTTCATCCCAGAAAAGCAGCTTTTCAGCGCAAGAGCCAGCTGCAGTGGTGCCCGCGTGCCCTCCAGTTCTACATGATTGCGCTTAAAGCTATGGGTCAAAACCCCCTGCCGCAGGGCGATAATGGGATCAATCCTGCGTATCCTGCGGGAGGACAGCCACACGGCCGTAGCCACAGCTCCCCCACAGGCAGCGAATGTAATCAAACAGGGAACAGGCAGAAAATGCATGCTGTAAGGAATTCCCGTCTGGGCAATCATCATCCGGTTCACCGATGGGAACAAACCATAGGAAAGGCCAATGCCCACCGCCGCAGTCACTGCCACCACTCCCAGGAACTGTACCAGAAGTCCTGCCACAATCTGGTTGCTCCTGTATCCAATGGCCTTCATGGCCCCCAGGTTCTTCATGTTCTCCTGGATATAGTTGATTACATTGGAGGAAATCACCACCAGTGCAATCAGTGCCACGAAAAACGCCATGGCGTTTACCACGCTGGAGCATATCATCTGGGAAATGTACCGGGAGGAGGACACCAATTCATAGGAATTGCTCAGCACCCGTCTCGTGGGATAAGCGGCGGACACCTTATTTTTCAGCGCTGCCTCAAAGTCCTCACTCTTTTCCTTATCCTGAATCCGCACTGACACAAGGGTGGAGGCTGGCGCATATCCTAACTGCTCCAACTCCTGATATTTGTCTGCGGAAAGCAATATGGCGCTCATGCTGCAGTTGTGGGAGCCAGCCATGGCGCTGTTTAAGAATCCGCAGACCTGATAGCGCATCACATGGCTGCCGATGTTGATGTCCATCATATCTCCCAATCCTATCTTCCCATCCGCCCTGTAGAGCATGGGCAGATAGATACCACTCTTTTCCTCTCCCTGCTCCACAATTTCCATCCTGCCCACCGGGCGGCTTAAGGCCGCCTGCTTTTCCAGTATTACGAACTCCGTGTTGACCTCGCCTCCGTTGTAGGCAAAGCTCCCCACCATGGACAGAGCATCCTGGCAGGAAAACTCTATTACATCTCCATCTTCCTCCAGTGTGTGCATCAGAAAATCCTGAAGCTCCTGGCTCTGATCGTCTATGGCCAGGGTCACATGGCCGTCGTGGAGCCTGTCATGGCAGCGGTTGAAGTTGCTCTTGTAATCCGTGGACAGCATCAACCCCAGGTTCAGCATGGCTGAGGCCAGCAGAATCAACGCGATGATGGCAATGGTCTGCCCCTTTGCCCTGCCCAGATTGGACCTGGCTATCAAAATGCTTTTTCTCATTTCCACACCTCCTACCATCCCATCTCTTCCAGGAAGGCAGACAGCTTGTCATGTCGCGCCCGGTGGCCAGATACATATTTCCCCAAATCGCACTCCCCCAGTATACTGCCATCCTTGAGGTATAGGATACGGTTGCCCCGTCTGGCGGAGCGCATGTCGTGGGTCACCATGACCACGCTCTGACCCTGTTCATTGAAACGACTTAAGGTGTCCAGCACATCCAGGCCGGTCTTGGAATTCAGCGCACCTGTAGGCTCGTCAGCAAAAAGGATCCGGGGCGAATTGATGAGAGCCCGGACAATGCCCACCCGCTGGGCCTCGCCTCCTGACAGCTGTGTGGGGAACTTCTTCCAGTCCCTCTCCGGGATATCCACTGCCTGGAATAGCTCCTTTGCCCGCTGCACCAGCGCCTTTTTGTCCCGGTTCACCAGAAGCCCTGCCGCCAGCACATTGTCCATGACGCTCATGCCATCGATGAGGTAGATCTGCTGGAACACGAAGCCACAAGAGTCCCGTCTGAATACTGCAAGCCTGTCGGAGCTATAGCTGGATATGACCTCCTCCCCGAACCTGATGGTGCCCAGGCTGGGGGTATCCATGCCCGACAGGGCGTAGAGAAGCGTGGATTTACCGGCGCCACTGGCTCCCATGATGACAGTGAAATCTCCTTCGTAGAGCTTTAAGTCTATGTTCTTCAGTACATGCTGCAGAGTGCCACCGCTTGAAAAGGATTTGCTCAGGCCCTCTGTCTCCAGCAAGATTTTTTTCATGAATCCATATCCTCCGTTTCTGCGCCGCATTTATTTTGCTTGTATCGCCTGCGGCTTTTGTAGGTTCTATTTTCTTATTTTAAACCTTAAATGTCTTTACTGAAACCTTAAATATGTCTTAAATCTAATCTGATTTCTCTTTTCTTTCCGCCTGGAAAATGGTATGATAGAATCATGAAGCACGGAACTGCATACAACTATCATGAAAGGAGTCGGAATTATGGCATTGGCACAGTTGAAAATCTATACAGAAGAAGATTATTATAATCTGCCGGAGGATGTGCGGGCAGAACTGATTGATGGGCAGATTTATTATATGGCTGCGCCCAGCAGGATTCACCAGAAAATACTTAATTCGGTTA
>CANRZC010000057.1 GCA_947644185.1 uncultured Acetatifactor sp. | reverse complement strand
AGGAATCCACAGCAGAAATTTGGGGATTTACAACTTTAGCAACCGTTTTTCCATTGCGAGTAATAAAGATATCTTCCTTGGCAATTAATTCAAGGTACTTACCGAAATTCGCTTTAAATTCTGTCGCTGTTACAACCATGACGAAATCCTCCTTTTATTTAGGTTATTCTTATTATATGCGATTTTAGAAAGAAAATCAATAAAATCGTGCGAAATTGAAAGAAGTAATGCAAAAATTGTTCGATAGGAAAGAGTTTTACCCATAATAGAATTGACCAAAAAGCTATGCGTCATAGCTACTGCAGCAGAATCCTCATTGCTAACATATCCCACATATGGTATAATGTCCGCAAAGGGCAGAGTCAAATGGCCGGAGAACCAGCTGCCGAGCTGGCTCGGGCAACTGGTTATTCGACCATTTGAGGAGCGAAGCGAGCCCTCAAAACCCCTGGTTTTGAGGGCCTCTGCCCGTAACTTGCGGAAATGTGGTATAATGTTGACCCAGCAGGACATTGTGTCAACTTTTGATTCCATGTGCGCTAGAGCGCAGGAAATTATGGGTATTCCCCCTAAAAACATTGGAGGACTTCTAAAAATCCGGAAAGGAAAGAGTGCTATGGCATCCGCATTACAGTTACAGCCAGAAATCATTACTTTAGAGCAATACCAGGCTCTGCCGGAAGACAGGCGGGTAGAGGTCTTTGATGGTGTGGTCTATGATATGGCCAGCCCGTCACAAATTCACCAGACCTTATCCATGGAATTATCAAATATCCTCTATAACTACATGAAAACCAAAAAGGGAGCCCGCCAGGTATTTACTGCCCCATTTGATGTAAAGCTGTGCGACCAGCCTCTCACAATTGTTCAGCCTGACATTATGGTTATCTGTGACAAGGATAAGCTGGACGGAAAGCGATGCAACGGTGCGCCGGATTTCATCATCGAGATTGTCTCCCCCGGGAATCCGTCAGACGATTATATCCGAAAGGCATACTACTATAAAAATTATGGTGTCCGGGAATACTGGATTGTGGACCCGAAGCGCCGAATGGTAACAGTAGACTATTTCGAGGGAGACCTTATCCATGTGGCATACAGCTTTGACTCCACAATTAAGGTCAATATCTATGACGATTTGCTGATCAGCTTCTCTGGAATTGCTGATCTGTTGAACGTATAAAATCACAATTTTCATCTAAAGGAGGTAGCAATCATGGGTTTTCTCACTGGTAAGACAGCAATCATCACAGGCGCAGGACGGGCGGTATTAAGCGACGGGCGCTGCGGCTCCATCGGCTACGGCATCGCCACCGCATATGCCAAAGAGGGCGCGAACCTGGTCATCACCGGCCGCAATGTAAAGAAGCTGGAAGACGCGAAAGAAGAGCTGGAGCGGCTCTACGGCATTCAGGTGCTGATTGTGCAGGCGGACGTAAACGCAGGAGCGGACAACGAGGCTGTAGTAGAAGAAGTGGTGAAGCAGACCATGGAGAAGTTCGGCCGGATTGACGTGCTGATCAACAATGCCCAGGCTTCCGCTTCCGGTGTGCCTTTGGCAGAACACACCACGGACCAGTTCAATCTGGCGCTTTATTCCGGGCTGTACGCAGCGTTCTATTATATGAAGGCCTGCTATCCCCACCTGGTGGAGACAAAGGGTAGCGTCATCAATTTCGCCTCCGGTGCGGGACTTTTCGGCAATTACGGTCAGTGCGCTTACGCTGCCGCAAAAGAGGGCATCCGCGGCCTGACCCGGGTGGCCGCCACGGAGTGGGCAAAGGACGGCATCAATGTGAACATTATCTGCCCTCTGGCCTGGACGGCGCAGCTGGAGAATTTCGAGAAGGCTTATCCCGATGCTTTCAAGGCAAATGTGAAGATGCCTCCTGCAGGACATTACGGCGATTCCGAGCTGGAGATCGGCAGGGTCTGTGTGCAGCTGGCTTCCCCGGACTTCAAATACCTTACCGGCGAGACCCTTACTCTGGAGGGCGGCATGGGTCTTCGGCCATAAAGACTTTGGGCAGCGGGTTTCTTATTCCACCTGCTGCCTTTCCTTTTCCCTGCATGCCCTGCAGTATCCGTACAGCTCCAGCTTATGGCCCGTAACCGTAAAGTCCTCCATCCCCTCCTCCAGGTGTACATGGCTGAAAGGACAGCTCTGCAGAGGAATCCGACTGCGGCATTTCAGGCACACTGCGTAGTGGGTATGGCCTCCCCGGTTCAGGCTGTAGACTGCGGTTCCATCTTCCATCCACGTGCTTTTTTCCACCAGGCCTTTTTCCTCAAAGGCTGCCAGGATGCGGTAGACCGTGGATATGGCGTATTCCCCGCCCTCTTCGCTGTCCTCCTTGTCCCCACTGACAGATATCCGCTGATAGATCTGTATAGCGCTCAGGGGCTGCGCTGTCTCCCAGAGCGCTTTGTATACACGCTTTCTCTGCTTTGTCCACTTCAGTCCCTGGGGATAGGACATCTCCTTTCCGCAGTCTCTATAAGGCATACCCTCAGTAGGAATCTTCAGTTTTTTATTCATTTCTCTCCTCCTATTGCCTCTCCACAATCCATGCCGCCAAACCAGCTTTCATGCAAAGGAGGGCAAATTCACGCCATTCCAATCCACTCCATCACAATCCCCGCCGCCACGCCAATAGCGTACAGCAGCCCCAGTATCTTCAGGTTCTCCCGCCTGTCGTGGTTCACCCGAAACAGCACCAGCACGCCCACCCCGGAGCCCGCCAACAGTCCTGCCATGGCAGCCCCCAGCCCCATGGAGCCCGACAGGTACAACTGGGTAATCACCACAGAACCAGCACAATTGGGTATCAGACCCACCAGCCCCGCCAGCGCAGGTCCCAGGAAAGGTCTGTTCAGAATCAGATTCCCCAGTGCATCCTCCCCCAGGAAATGCAAAATCAGATTTAGCCCCAGATTCACTATCAAAATGAAAAATGCGATTTTTCCCGTATGGGACAGAGCGGAGCGCAGAATGCCTTTCTCGCAGTGGCACCCCTCCTGCTCACACATATCGTGGATACTGCCGTGCCTTTTGTCTCCATCACCCCTTTGGCACAGCAAGTCAATGACAAGCCCTGCCACCATGCCAATGACAGCCTTCCCCGCCAGAATCTTTAGGATCATAGCCACAGGCGCCTGCTCGGAAATCAGAATGGGCAGCATCTCATCTGAGGTGGACAGATAGATGGCCATCAAAGTGCCCAGGGTAATGACCCGCCCGGCGTACAGATTGGAGGCCGCCGCGGAAAAGCCGCACTGAGGGACAGCCCCCAGCAGTCCGCCGATGACAGGCGCGGCAAGGCTCCTGGCAGAGGGCCGGTGCCCGGGATGCCCAGTGTCCGCTGCCCCTGGCCGCCTGATCAGCTTCCTGGCATGTTCCCCTGTCTTGTGCTCCAGGTACTCCATCGCAAGGTAGGTCAGAAACAAAAAGGGCACAAGCTTCGCGCTGTCAATGAGAGCATCTTTTATAATATCCAGCATAACGATTACCAACCTTTCTAAAAAACAAGTTCCAGATGCAAATGCGACTCATTTGCATCTGGAACTATATCACACTTTTACCCTCTTTGTCAATGCCCCTAGCTTCACTCCGCCAAATACATCTTCAGCCCATCCTCTATCTTCTGCACCGTAGCCTCCGTGGTCTGTGTCCCGTCCAGATACGCCCCTAACGCTTCAATGAATACCTCCCGAATCTTCGCATCCTCTACAGCCGGCTTATCCAGGGCCTTGCAAATAGCCACCAGCGCATCTGCTGTCTCGTCGGAGTAGCACTGGATGGCGAAATCCACCTCGCTTCCCTCCGCCTCAATGGAAGTATAAGCTTGAGATTCCGAACGGTCCTCATGGGACTGCTTTTCCAGAGAGCTTAAGTTCACCGGAAATCCCAGATAGTGATCCGTATCCTGAATCCGCTCCGACAAAGCCAACGCGAGGAAATCCATGGCACTGTCCTGATAAGGGCTCTTTGCACAGATTCCAGCCTGCAGTAAGGGGATAAAGCGATTCTCATAGGCAGTAAAGCTCCCCTTGATATAGTCCATTATGGATATGGGGAACATGCAGTTCTTGAATCCGGTAACCCTGTTAAAGGCCAATTTCGCCCCGGAGGCCAGGTCCCACATATTATAAGCGTGCTCCCCTTTGCCCCTGGTATCTATGATGCCGCAGTTGTCCCCAATGCGCTTCAGACATTCCAGCTTTCCAGCCAGAGTCTCCCTATCTAGCTGCTTGTCTTTGACAATGTCCCCACAGAAATAAGGGTAGAACTTATCCACTAGCTCGTCTATTGTCTGAGGGCCTAGATAACTGTCCTGTGTCCCTGCTAGAAACGCCGCCAATGCCTCCAGAGAAGCCATATCCGCCTCACCAATGTCCCTGCCCACAGCCATGTTGAAGCCAAACTGCAGGGGCACCATGTACCTGTGACCATCCTCCTGCACATAAGAGCCTGTAATTCCAGACAGAAGCTCTCCCCTCTCCTCCATTGGCCCCACCACTGCCTCTATGTCCACAAGCAGTCCTTTATCAATGAAGGTATCCATGTCCAGACCATCCAGCACCAGAATGTCCGGTGCATTCTCTCCCATAAGCAGCGTATTCAGTTCCTGGTAAACAGCATTGTAGTCAGCTTTATCATTGTCGTATGCAGAATAGGCATACTGAATGGTAATCCGAATCTCTGGGTGCTCCTTATGATACAGCACAGCCGCCTGCTGCAGTAAGGGACTTTCGAAGACTGTGTACAGCTTCAGCTCCTCTTTCACCTCTACCACTGCATCTGGGTCATAGGTATATTGATTCAGCCTCACACCACCCCCAGATTCCTGAAACAGGGCATAGATGCTGCCATCCTCCAGTACAGCCAATCCAATACACCAATTGTCCGACATGGCAAAATCCGTCTCCAGGCCATCCAGCAGCTTCTCCCAGGCGTTTTCACCCTGGTTCCAGCGAAAGATCCCATCTCCGCCAGCCGCAATCAATGTGCCATCTCCTGCGGCTCCAAGTAAGGTTCCGAAAGCGCCGGCTGTGGGAAAGTCGATTTTCGTGACACTGCCACCAATCCCAGCTCCCCGCTTCTCTATCTGCATATTCATATTTTCTTCCGTACACAGATAGATAGCTCTACCGTCCGATGCCAGGATATCGCTGTACTGCGCGGACAATTGTTCGCTCTGCAGTATATGGCCGTCCTCTCCTGACAAGATACTCATAGACGTGTAAGAAAGGGCAAACAGTGTGCCGTCCTCCAGCGCTGTAATGCCCCGGACGCTCTCATACACGCCCCATTCCTCATGCAAAGCTGTCCACTCCTTCGGCGTGATCTCCACCGCCTGGGCACCTTCGCCCTTCCATAAGTGGCTGCTGTAGGAATCCTCTCCCTCTACCCCATAGGTAGCCAGAAGATACTGCGTACCATTGCCGCCCTGTGCCAGAGTGAAGTTCATCCCCTCCCCGCAAGGCAGCTCCAGGGAGGTCAGCCAGCTCTGTGTCATATCCGTAAAGCCGCTCTCCTCCAGCCCCCATTCTGAAAAGACAGTCTTGTCATCTTCATTTTTCGATGCCAATAGATGTATCTTGCCGTCCACAGAAAATATTTGCTGGGGCTTCCATGCTTCCAGTTCCTGGGGCAGTTCCTCCCTGATCTCCACAAAACGGCCCTTCTGCTGTTCTGTGGTCACACTTCCTCCTGTGTCCTTTTTTCCGCATCCGCTCAGCACACCTGCCAGCATGGCCACCCAGGCCAGTATTGCCATCCTCCGTATATGTTTCATAACCCCTTACCTCTTTTCCGCAGCTTTTTTCCCTGTGCTGCTTTGTGCTATTATAAATCCTTTGCCTGGGGGATATCCTAATTATCTCTTAAGCATGGATTGATGATATATTAAGGTAGGGTTAATTTTTGCACTTGTGCTCTTTATGCAATGGTGGCCAACATCTCTTTGGTCACCTCTGTCGCCAGCGCCTCTCCTTTTTCAAACCGTGCAATCTCCTCACATACATGGACGCCAATCTTTCGTTTTCCGTTGTTGGCAAGGCCCGCCACATGGGGCGTAAAGATACAGTTTGGAATCTCCAAAAGCGGATTATCCGCCAAAGGCGGTTCCGGATCCGTCACATCCAGACAGGCATATTTCAGTTTTCCTGCCTTCATACATTTTGCCAGTGCCGCCTCGTCGATGAGGGTGCCTCTGGCCGTATTGATCAGAATTGCGTCATCCTTCATCCACCCAAGGGTCTCTTCATTGACCATATGCCTGGTTGCGTCAATGGATGGCGCGTGCAGAGAAAGGATATCGCTTTCCCTAAAGATCTCCTCCAGCTCCACTTTTCTGGCCCCCAGGGCATGGATTCTCTCTCCGCTCAGGCCTGGATCATAGGCAAGCACATGCACACCGTATTCCTGCAGCAGCTCAATGAAATGCGCCCCTGCAAATCCACATCCCACCACGCCCACATTGATATCAAACAGCTCCCTTGCCTCTTTTTTCTCTGTGGGCCAGTTACCTGCGTGAATAGCGGCATTGTAGGCGAAGACATTTTTCGCCGCGGTAATGGCAAGTCCCATTGCCATCTCGGAAACCCCTCTGCTGAGCGCACATGCGCTGGAAATCACCCGAATTCCCCTGTGGTAAAGCGCATCTGATACAACCCCCTTCACACTCCCTGCCGCATGGGCTAACAGCTTTAGATTGGGGGCGTTCTGTAACAGAGCATCTGTTAGCTTTGGCGTTCCCCAGGAAGAAATAGCGATATCAGCCCCCTGTAGTAGTATTCCTATGGTTTCTTCATCGGTATTTCCGGTTTCATTGCAGACCACCTGGCCCAACTGGCCCAGCATTTCCATGGCCGCGGGAGAAAATAAATCCCTGCGCAGCTCTTCCTCCAATAACATAGCAATTTTCATTTCGTGAAACTCCTTCCTTTTGATTTAGTAAGCTCTTCTAATTCAACCCTCCAGTACAACAGCCTTTCCACTCTCTGCAGACCTATAGGCGGAAAGAATGATTTCCAATGCCCTCCTGCCATCCTGGCCATCCACCAAAAGCTCCGCCTCTCCCTGCAAAGCGCTGATAAAATTACGAATCTGGCACACATGGCCGGAGGCGTCAATCTTTCCAGGATCCTGATGTGACTGTATTTTCCTGTCATTTTCTTCATATAAGGAGAAGCCCTTCTCCCCTTCCACTTCCCACTTCACAATCCGGTCTTCCTCCAGAATAATTACACCGCACTCTCCGTTCAGTTCTATTCTCCGGGGTGACCCTGGCCAGTCGCCTGTGGATGCCTCTATCACCCCCAGAGCGCCGCTTTGGAAGGAGAGCGCCGCTGTCAGCGTGTCCTCTACCTCAATGTCATGTACCCTGGTGGCACTCAATGCATAGATACTGTTCACAGGGCCTGCCAGGTATCGCAGAAGGTCCACCCCATGGATTCCCTGATTCATCAGCGCCCCGCCTCCATCTTTTTCCACAGTTCCTCTCCACCCGCCACGATCATAGTATTCCTGGGGGCGATAGTATTTCATGTACAGATCAGCTCTTGTCAGTCTCCCCAGTATTCCATCCTGCATGGCTTTCTTCACTCTGCCAATGGCGGGCGAGAATCGCAATTGGGAAACCGTCCCCACCTGGACCCCTTTTTCTTTTGCCAGAGCAATCAGCCGGTCACAGTCCTCCAGCTTTAGCGCCAGCGGCTTTTCTACCAAAACGGACTTGCCCGCCTCCACCGCTGTACATGCCATGGATGCATGGAGATAGCTGGGTGTGCAGATACAAACTGCATCCACCCTGGAATCCTCCAGGGCTTCTTCAAAGCTACCATAGCAATGTACTCCGGCTTCTTTTGCTGTCTTCCTGGCTGTCTCGGAATTCTGATCATAGACCCCTGCCAGGAAAGCATCCTCAATCTCCTGGATGGCACCGATATGAAACTGTGAGATCAAGCCGCATCCGATAACAGCAAATCCAACCTTCTCATAGAAATTGTTCATATTCCCCTCCTTTCCTCCTACTTCCTGTCATACCCCTGGGGTGGCGCGGACAATCCGTGCAGCACATCACATTGCCCATAAAAATCCGTCAGATCATATACGCCATTTTGCGGATGCAGCCAGCTGGCATCTGGATGGCCGGTTCTGTGCAACAGTTCTCTCCAGTTTCGATAATTCTGTGCCCCATTGCTTTCCACCACACCGGTTTTCAATCCTGGTATCATTCCAATCCTGGCTGCCACCTGCATATTCCATTCCAGCATCACTGGCGGAACCGTCAGATCCGCGCAGAAGCAAGGAATCCCTCTCTTTGCTGCCTGTTCATAAATTTCCAGTGTGGCGCTCAAGGTTTTGGCTATGGGCTTTAACGCCACTGCCCCATATCCCAGCTCTTCTATACAGCGCACTGCATCCTCCGGGCTGTGAATGCTTTCGTCTCCTGCGATCCGCACCGGAAATCCTTCCACCCTGATCCCGGCGTCCACTGGGAAGGGCTCTTCCAGAAGGACAATCCGCTCCAAAGCCCCGCATGCTGCAGCTCCCTCCAAAAATCTTTCCAGCCGTTCTCTGCTGTCATAGCGCCCATTGGCATCCAGATAATAAACCGGATGTCCACAATCCGTATAGGGAGTCTCAAAGCAAGCCGCAAGCTTATGAATCTGGGCAAGCCTCTCAATGTCACAACGGCACATTTCCTCCAGATCGTTGCGTCCCCCTGGATTCGCTCCAATCTTGATCTTCAGAAGGAAAATTCCTTCCCTTAAAAGTGCCTCTATCTCATCCGCCTGGGTATTATAGCTGATCAGTGGAATGGCTCCCAGCTTCTCATGCCGCTGATTCATGGACGGACAGAACCCTTTTGTCAGTGCAGAGAAGTCTTCCATTCCTCCCTCCGCTGCCGCAATCTGCCAAAGGGCAAAATCTATTGGCACAAGGGCGTTCAGTACAAATGTGGCAGGCAGCCTGGGGTTGCCTGTAATCCTGGAGGCATACGCATAGCATTCCGGGAAAATGGTATGCATCAGCTCAATGGGGTTGGTAAACTTCCTCCCCTTTAATAGTCCAAGAGCCTTCTCAGTCACTGTAAGCATCATTGCATTGGCCCCTGCCTGGGAATGCTCCAAAAAAGTATCTGCGTCTGCCCAGAGCACACTCTGCACGCCCATGCCTCTGCCGACATTTTGGTCTGAAACATGGATTTCGCAGAAGCTCTGCCACAGCTCATCCAGATATGCTCCCTTAAATCCAAAGGGCTGTATCAGCGGCTCTCTGTCAAACTGCAGAGAAACTTTCTCTATTACCCTGTCCACCATATTTCCCCCTTTCCACTGGCATAACTTCCTATGGTTTAAAAGGATGATACCATACCAGATATCAGAATGCTTTGCAAATTATATGTCACTTTTTATAAAAAAACGCCTCTTGCGGAAACAGAGAAAGGGCTTTATACTTATTTTCAACAGGGAATGAAAGGAACTGGTATCAATCAGGGCGCAGTCGGCCTGTGCAGAAATGGAGATATCTATGAATGAATGTAGTGTACTGTGGTGTGGAAAATATCGTCAGAACTGGGAAAATGATCTCCACAACCATACCTTTTTCCAGCTCTTTGCTTTCTCAGAGGGAAGCTGTCATATTATGATTGAAAACCATGATTTTGCTGTGCTTCCCCAGCAGATTTATCTGGTCAAGCCACAGTTATTCCACGCGATACACACTGTCCCCAGCCAGCCTCCTCTCATATTGGATATCAAGTTTTCGGTTCAGAGTCAGCCCCTGTTTGAGGATCTTATTAAGATCAACCTGCCTTTTGTCTCAGGGAATTATTTTGGGTATGCCCAATGTTTTGAACGGATCATCCAGGAGAGCACAGAAAGGCAGAAATATTATTACCCTACTGTCTGCAACTATTTGTTTGAACTGTTGGTGAATCTCATCCGGGAAACCTCTGACAATCTACCCACCCTGCAGTCCCGGGCAGCAGAGCAGGTACCCGTAAAGACATACCGGGGCGTCAATGTAACTGCCCTGATGGAATATATCCAGATCCATTATTCCCATATCATCAGTCTGGATGATATGGCCCTGACGGCACATGCCAGCAAAACCACCCTTACCAATATGTTCAAGGAGCTCTATCATACCACACCCATTCGATATGTGAATTCTGTCCGCATGCAGAAGGCCCGTGAGCTTCTGGTCAATACCGACACCTCCATTGGCGATATTGCAGAGCTGGTGGGATTCCAGAGCATTCACTATTTCAGCCGATACTTCAAAAGCAAGGAAAACTGCACTCCCATAGAATACAGGATGCTCCACTCCAGCAACCGATATTTTACCTTTCCCTGACAGATAAAATCAAATACCCCGCTGCAAAGGCAGGGAGCCATCAGGAAACTTCACAAAATTATGACAAATGCCAGGTAAACGGAAAAAAATGCTATGCAAGAAGTTGTTTGATTGCATAGCATTTTTTATTTTCCTAAAATCATCATTTTGAATTTTTCAGTGCCCGGAGGGTGCGCAGCCGTTACCGCAG
>CANRZC010000056.1 GCA_947644185.1 uncultured Acetatifactor sp. | reverse complement strand
CAGTGCTGCTGTTAATTGCGCCTGCCTTGTATGCCGCAACTATTTATATGCTGTTTGGTAGGCTACTGCATGTTATGAGGTGTGAATCCCTTATGATCGTTTCCTCTCGTTTTGGGACTAGTTTTTTTGTGTTTGGAGATGTGGTTAGTTTTTGTCTTCAGGCTGCTGGTGGAGGCACGCTATAACATTTTTATCTGTGGTGGAACGGGATCGGGTAAGACGACTTTTCTGAATGCCCTGAGCAATTATATTCCGAAGACGGAGAGAATCATCACCATAGAAGACTCGGCAGAACTGCAGATTACAGGAGTTGACAATCTGATTTCTCTGGAAACCAGAAATAAGAATTCCGCGGGCAAAGGAGAAATCACCATCCGAGATTTGATTAAATCATCTCTGCGTATGCGCCCCGACCGAATTGTGGTAGGGGAGGTCAGGGGCGGAGAGGCGCTGGACATGCTACAGGCGATGAATACGGGGCATGACGGCTCCCTATCCACAGGACATGCAAACTCCACCTCGGATATGATCAGCCGTCTGGAGACCATGGTGCTCCAGGGTTCGGAAGGGCTACCCCTAAAGGCTATCCGGCAGCAGATCGCCTCTGCAATTGACATCTTTATCCATCTGTCCAGACTGCGCGACCATTCCCGCAAGACTATGGCGATCTCAGAAGTAGTCAGGTTGGACGAGTATGACAATATCGTGCTTCATCCTCTGTATGAATTCCATGAGGATGCACAGAGCAGGCCGGACAAGGTGTCGGGGAGTCTGGTTCGCACAAAGTATGCGCTGGAGCATAGAGAGAAACTGGAGGCTGCGGGAATCGAACTTGAGATATAGAGAAGAAAAGGCAGAGGGAAAGAAAGAGGAGCGATATGAGTACGATTACAAAGGAAGTAATAAATCAAAAGGAATACCTTGTGGCAGAATTGGAGGAGAGGGAATATCTGGACGAGGACTGTCTTGCTGCTGTTGGCAGTGGACAGGACACAGACAAGAAGGCTGGTATTGAGGGAATCCTGCCAATCAGCTACACGCAGTTTGAAGGACAACGGATGTTGCGGTATGACACGAATGCCTATATTCCTTTCGCAGAATACAAAAAACAGATTAGAAGCGCGGAAAGTTTGAGTAGGGTCTTTCTGTCCATTCTGGATACCTACCAACAGACGGAATCTTATCTACTGGATCCGGCCTGCTTTTTGTTGAAGCAGGAGTATGTGTATGTGGAGCAGAAAAGCGGAAAAGCGTGGCTGATTCTCTATCCGGTATATGATACAGAGGGCATGGCAGCAGGAAAGAACGGTGACACCCACAGTCTGTTCCGGGATATGCTCAGGGGAGTCCGTCTCCCGGAAGAAGATATGGCCTTTTACGGAAATCTGACTTATGAGCTGGACAGGGAAGAGGCATTCAATATTGTATCATTCCGGAATTTGCTGTCAGAAAAGGGAGGACAGAAGAACGCCGTAAGGGAAGAAAAGAAACCCTCTCCACTGTCTGTGCAGGAAGAAATGCAGGCGTCGAGTTCAGAAACAAAGAAAGAAACAGAGTTTGGAGAATCGGTACCGATTCCTGCGGCTCCAGAGTCGCCAGTCATCCCACCAAAGCCTGAAAGCAGAAAATTTTTCGATTGGTTACATAGCAAAAAGGACGAGAAATCCGAAAGAGGAATCCGGCTTCCTGATGACGAGGAACTACCAAAGGGCTTTCAGAAAGACGAAAAAAGTATTTTGGATGATTTCGGTGGTCTGAAAGATAAGAAAAAGAAAGAAAAATCGAAAAAAAGCAGGGAGGAAAAGAAAGAAATACAGGAAGACAGAAAAGGAAGCAGGACTTTACCTCCGGGTGAACTGACAGATGATGAGCCAATTGGCATTCCGCCTACAGATGATGAGTATTCCGATTCTTATGCTGCCACAAGAAAGCTGTATCTAAAGCAATCCGATACAGGCGAGCAGATTTTGGTGAGAAGCTTCCCGTTTGTGATAGGAAGGGAGGGCAGCGGTCTGACAGTGGATGCGTCCAAAACTAAGGTGAGCAGGCAGCATGCGGTAATTAAAGAGACGATAGATGGCTTCACCATACGTGATGTCTCTAAGCTGGGAACATTTCTGGATGGAGAGAGGATCGCCAGAAATGAAGATGTGCCCTTGAAAGATGGGATGACTGTGCTGTTGAAAGAGATTGCGTATAATGTAGTCATTGAGGAATAGATGGAATAAGGTGCAGCGATGAGATTTGATGTGACCTGTTACACGGATATTGGTCTCGGCAAAAGGGTAAACCAGGATTCCGCCTGTGCCATGACTGCCCTTATCAGGGGAGAACCAGTCTGTATGCTGGTGCTCTGTGATGGAATGGGTGGCGCCTCTATGGGGGAATATGCCAGCAGACGCGTGGTGCTGGATTTTTCTGAATGGTTTGAGCATGAGCTTCCTCTGCTGGCAGGGGAGCTTTCCCTTGTTGAAGTTAAGCAAAAATGGACGGAAAAGCTGGTAGGACTGGACAGGGAGTTTCGGGGCTATGGGGAGACCCATGGGGTAAAGTTGGGTACCACAGCCACTTGTATGCTGTTCTGGCAGGGGAAATATCTTCTGGTACAGTCAGGGGACAGCAGAGCTTATCAGATACGCTGGCGGGCGGTTCAGCTTTCAGAAGACCAAAGCTATGTGCAGGAACAGGTGAGGCTGGGCAGGCTGACGAAAAAGGAAGCCAGAATGCATCCGCGTCGGAATGTTCTGACAAACTGTATCGGTGGCTCAAGGCCATCTGTTCCGGTAGCGGCCATGGGAGAGACAAAGGTTGGCGCTGTCTATCTGCTTTGCTCTGATGGACTGGTACATGAAGTGTCAGGGGCAGAGATCGCCTGTAGGCTTGCTCCATGGAAAAGCAGTTGTATTCTGGCGCTCCATGAGAATCTTGTGGAATTGACAGAGCTGGTAAAGGCCAGAGGGGAGACGGATAATATTACAGCAGTGGGAATGAGGGTAGGAAAAGGACGTTTTGCGGTCAGTACAGAATCTTTTATATTGACGGAAAGGCTGGTTTTATTTGACCAAAGTACCAGAGCAGGAGAAACCTCCGGTGAGGAAGAGGATGAGAGTGAGAACAGCTATACAGGAGACAGAGGATGAACTAAGATTGCCTACCACAGCCGATACGCTGGAGGGGATGGAAACTTCTGACGAACCCGGGATGACAGAAGATGAGATGCCGGAGACAGAAGACGAAGTTGTGGAATCGGCCAGAGGCGGAAAAAGGGAGGGCAGAAGAAAGAGGGACAGGGCAGGAAAAAGCAGTACGAAGAAAGGGGATATCGCTGGCGAAAGATATTACAGGAAGGCGTTGAAAGAACTTTTGCCGTATCTACTGGCTGTATTGCTTTTGCTGGCAGTGACCCAGATAGTGGCGGGAGCCTTGTGGAGCCGCCAGGAGGGGCGTATGGAAAGTATATGTCAAAGGTACGGAGAGGAATATGGTCAGGAATGAAAGCTTAAAAATATGCTTTGGATGTATGGAACGGATGCCGGAGTCCGGGGAATGCTCCTGTGGCTGGCATTGTACATATAACGAGGAAGAGAGAGAACTATTTCTGGCTCCGGGAACCTTGCTGGATAATGGGCAGTACATGATAGGGAAAGCGTTGGGCAGGGGAGGCTTCGGCCTTACCTATCTGGGCAGGAAACAGGATGAACTGGGGCTGAAAGTAGCAATAAAGGAATATTTCCCCAGGAAACTTGCAAGACGACAGACGTCCGTGTCAACAGAACTTTTGCCACGGAATGTGGAGGACAGGAGCCTGCGGGAGCGGTACGAAAAAGGGAAAGCCGGTTTCATAGAGGAAGCAAGGAGGCTGGTGACATTCAACGAACTGCCCTCGATTGTGGGAGTGTTGGGATACTTTGAAGAAAATAATACTGCGTATATTGTGATGGAGTATGTGGACGGAATTGATCTGCAGCATTATATCTGGGAGATGGGACGGACGCTTACGGTAGAGGAGGTAAAGCGGTTTATCGTTCCCATTGCGGAGGATCTCGACAAAGTACATCAGGCGGGAATCATCCACAGGGATATTTCACCGGACAATATCATGGTTTCCCGCAATGGCAGCGTGAAGCTTATCGACTTCGGCGCCGCCATCTCCCAGGGGGAAAATGTGCGAGTGCTGCGCAAGAATGGATTTGCACCTCCGGAGCAGTACGGAAATACGGGAGAAAGCTTAGGGCCATGGACGGACGTTTATGCTCTGTGCGCCACGGCTTATATGCTTCTTTCCGGCAGGATTTTGCAAGATGCCAGGGACAGGCAGCATGCGGATATGTTTCGGACATTAAACAATATGGGAATTGTAGTTTCCGGAAAGCTGGACAGATTGCTGAAGTGGGGGCTGTGTCTGGACTGGAAAAAACGCTGCCCGTCAATGGGGGAGTTGGCGGATCGGCTGAAAAAGGTGCATGCCTCTAGTCGCTTTCAGGGGTGGATAGGTGCCGGGGCAGGACTTACGGCAGGTCTTGCCGCCTGTGCGGCGGGATATCTGTATATTGGCCAGTGGAAAGAGGAGTTGCCGGTTATGGCGCAGAGCCTGGTTGTATCCAGGATAGCAGCGGACAGCAGCCTCAGTGAGGAAAAGTGGGCGCAGGCAGCCACAGATTATGCCATGTACGGGGATAGAGTGTATATCCGTTATGTATTTGACGATGGGACGATTATGCTGATGCGCTCTCCGGTAGGCACGGATAATTTCTCTGAGGTAGAGTATGTTACAGACGGAAAACTGGGGCAGTTTTGTGTCTACGAGGACTATCTGTATCTCTCGGGACTGGAGGATGGGTGTATTTACCGGGTTGAGCTGACCTCGCTTATGGAAATGGAGGATATGGAACGCTCCATGGACAGACTGCAGGAGACTGGACGGCTGGAAAAAATATCGGATCCAATGGAAAACGGGAAGTACGGATTTTATCTGGAGGACGGGTATCTGTATGCCATGGTGGAGCAGGGGAACTGCTATGAACTCAGACGGATGTCTCTGGATGGAAAGGAGCAATATGGCACGGCATTGGGGCTGAAGCTGACGAATCTGATTATTCGGGACGGATTTATGCTTTTTACCACTAGGGACGGAGGGGATACTGTTCTGCAGAGGATGCGGTTGGATGGCTGCTACTATCAGGAACTGGCCCGTTATCAGGGAGATATCCCTGCTATGATGGTGTCGGAGAATACGCTGTACTATCTGCTCAATGGGGATGAAAGCTATATGGGCTGTATCGGCATAAATGGCGCGGAGGAGAAAATATTGGTGCGAAAGACCAATGCGGATCTGCAGTATTGCGATATGACGACCATTGTGGACAATAATCATATTTATTATACCTGTTCTACAGAAGACTCGCAGATGCTGAACAATCTGTACTGCTATTCGCTGGAGGATGGAAATAACCGGCAGATTAGCAGTGAATGCGGCAGATATATCGCTACATCGGACGAGATACCCTATATTATTTTTGCCTCCATGGACGGTTCTGAAATCCGTCAGATGAATAAGGACGGCTCGAATCCGAAAGTGATGCGGGAGGCGGACGGCAGCACGGGTATTCTGGAGACTGTGGATATTACGTCATTGGCTATTATCAGGGATCATGTCTATTATCTGGATGGGGAAAATGTGGCTTACAAAGAGATTAAATCGGAGGAATTGTAGAGGATGGCAGATCTTAGAGTCTCTGAATATGTGCCGAGACCTGTAATCTGGATGAAGCGACTTGGCAGATGCTTTTTGGTGGGAGGCCTTGTGGCGGCCACGGCTTTGTTTGTCTGGGAATTGTCATTGGTGGGGGAACTGCGTATACGATGCGACAGAGTTGAGGAAGAGGCCATTCGTTATGAGAATCTGGTTATGGAGGGGGATGCGGCCTGCGGCAAGGGAGATATGCGACAGGGGGAACGGTGTTACCTTACGGCATTGCAAATCAATGGCGCGAAACCTGATCCCTATGTGAAGCTTGCACAGATTTACAGGGAATATCGCTGCTATGACCTGGCGCTTGAGATTCTGGAGGAATATTCGGGGGAGGATGAAGAAATCCGAATATTGGCTAAGGAAATCAGGGACGAGATAGCAGAGTTGGAGGTCAGTGTGTTTCAGGAGATGGGAAAATGAGGAGGCATAGCTGTCTGCGGACTGTTTTAGGGGTATTGCTTTTTTGCCTGTCTATGGTTCTGCTGGCAGGGAGTCTTTGGAAGCTGAGCAGCGTGCTGAAAGGTTGGACGGATGTCATAGATGGTGCAGGGTGGAAAGGGGCGAAGGACGATTCCAATGAACTTGCCATATGTTGTGAGGCGATGGAGAAATATCTGTCATCCCAATGGGAGGTTCAGAATCCGAATCTGCTTTATTACAGGACAGGGGAGGAGGCAGTGGAGAATGCCCTTGGACTGTTGTGGGAGGGTGGGGAGGAAACGCTTTCAGGAGATGCAAGGATTCTGTACCAGAAATTGCTGTACTGCAAAAGAATGCGGGAATTGGGGAAGCAGCTTCCGGATTATGAGTCCCTGCTCTCGGAATTTGGCGGTACATTGCAGCAGATAAGGGAAGTGTGCTATGTATCTTGCCTTAGGGATAGTGAAGATATCCACTCATACCTGAAATGGCTGGGGGAGCTTCCGGCAGTTTTGGAGGAGATGATGGCACGGCTGGAGAGGCAGTTGGAGTTTAAGGATTTTTATGCGGCGGAAAGCATTGCCGGATGTAGGCTGCTATGCGAAGAACTTGGGGGAAAACAGGGACTTTTGTATGTGGAATTTCAGGAGGAACTGGTAGGATGTGGTTTTCTTACAGAGGCGGAGCAATGGGAACTGCTTTCTGAGGGGGAGGGGCTGATAGGGAAAGTAACATATGTTTTGGAAAGGTTGGAGGAGTATCTGGGAGAACTACCGGGGGCAGAGTATAGCAGTGGTCTTTGTAATTATCCGGAGGGAGCAGCCTATTATGACTATCTTCTGGAATGCAATACGGGGGCGGGAATGGATGCGGAGGAAATGTATCAATATCTGGATGACGCCAGGATGAAAATTCAGCTGGCAGAAGAGGAAACAGAGCATGGGCAGAGAGACGAGGGAGATATCATACCGGGAGAGTGGGGGGAACTTCTGAATGAACTGTATCGTCATACCCTGAATAGGTTTCCCAGGACAAAGGAAGTCAGCTGGACAGTATCAAAGCTTCCAGACGCTTTCTTTGGAAGAGTGGCAGGGGCACTGTACCGAAAAGAGGGAGCAGAGAATTTTATCTATGTAGGTGAGCGGTTTTCTGAAGAGAGTGCACTGGCAGCTTATCGGATTCTGGCTCATGAGGGATTTCCGGGGCATGCCTATAGCAGCAATGTGGACAGGCAGGTATCCTGGCCTGCTCTGGACAGCGCGCTGACATTTCAGGGCTATACGGAGGGATGGGCTGTGTGGGCAGAATTTGCGGCTGCAGAATGGCTGGCGGAGGATCAGGAGGAGTACCAAAAAATAGTTTCCGGAAATCTATATGACGAAATTGTCTTATCGCAGATGGACATAGGGATAAATGGGCTGGGCTGGTCGGTGCAGGAACTGGAGGAATTTGTGGTGTCGGTTTACGGAGAGGACGGAAAGGGGGTAGCGGCCTCTATGTGGAATGTGCTTGCGGACAATCCGGGTATTTACCAGGCTTATACAGTAGGGTATCTGAAAGTAAAGGAACTGGAGGAATGGTGCATGGAGCAGGATATGGAGATGGAGGAATTTGTCAGTCTGTACCAGCGCTGGGGGCAGGCGCCTTTTGCTCTGATGAGAGAGTGGATGCAGAGGAGGGCGGAGGATGAGTGAAGCGCAAAACGGTATGCAGGAAGAAGTTGACATGGTGCTGGCGGATGCGGTGGATTATCGCATATACCATATGACTTGGAAAGAAAAAGTAGAATGGTTCCTTGTAGGGGGGATTATCTGCGGTATTGTCATGTATGTTTTTTATGAGAGATGGTATCTTTCTTTGCTTCTGGGAATGGTGGGAGGAATTATTTTTATCCCTATGCGCAGGAAGCAGCTCATTGAGAAGCGGAAGACCCAGCTCACTCTCCAGTTCAAGGAGATGCTGGAATCCGTAAAGAGCTCGCTGGGCTCAGAATCTGTCCATGACGCGTTTATGAAAGCAAAGGGGGATCTGGCGATCCAATTTCCAGAGGATGCCTTTATCATGCAGGAACTGACCAGGTTGATGCAGGGGACGATGCTGAAAATGAGGCTGGAAGACTTGCTCATGAATTTCGCGGAGCGCAGCGGGATAGAGGATATACGGAATTTTGCCACAGTGTTTCGCAGTTGTTATCGCCGGGGCGGTAATATACAGGAAATCGTGGGAAAGTGCATTACCATCATTAATGAAAAGATAGATGTCAGCATGGACATCGAGTCTATGATTGCCGGACAGAAAAATGAACAGAACATTCTGCTGGTACTGCCTATTGTCTTTGTGGTGATGCTGAAGTCCATGGGCGGTATGGTAGATATGGAGTCTGCGATGGGGCTTATCTCTATGACCATTGCCATTGCAGTGTTCATCGGTGCGTATTTAATTTCATGTAAAATCATGAAAATCGATGTATAGGAGGGCGGTATGATTGATTACGGATTTTATGGAATTATTGCGGTATATTTCGTGCTCCTGTTTTTCTGGCTTGTCTTTCTGCTGGCCGGTTATCGGAAAAACAGACAGGTGATGGATGAGCGATATCTGCCCCGAAGTCAATATCCCCTTCGGGAGATACTTGGCATCGGTCTGTTGTTCCTGGGAAAAGCCAGGTTCGAAAGAAATCGGGACTTAAAGAAAATTGCCCAGCTCAAGGGCGCTTACGGAGAGAAATGGGGCGCTTTCTATTATCAGGTCAATATGGCGGAGCGGCTTTCCTGGGCCGTGACGCTGGCTATGCTGGGACTTTTGGCTGCGCCGGCTACGGGGGAGTATGTGCTGCTGGCGGTAGTTCCCGTCCTGGCTGTGGCGGGATATATGCTGTCTGCAAGCCGCGTGCTGGATGTGATTGCGAAGCGGGAGGAAGAGATTATGAAGCAGTTTCCCAATGTGGTCTCTAATTTGGCACTTCTGATCAACAGCGGCATGGATACCTTTCATGCATGGGATAATGTGGCCCATAACAGTGATGGACTGATTTACATGGAGATGCGCAGGACCATTCAGGATATGAGGACACAGGGGTATTCGGAAATACAGGCTTATATCAATTTTGGAAATCGGTGCGCAGTGCCGAAAGTGACGAAGTTCGTCTCTATGATGGTTCAGAATATTCGCAAGGGAAGCGAGGATTTGGCAGACTTTTTGGCGCATGAGTCCAGTGTGTGCTGGGAGGAGAAGAAAAATCGGGCAAAGATTCAAGGGGAAAAAGCCGGGAACAAGCTGTTGATTCCTATTTTTATGATTATGGTAGGGATATTGGTACTGATTATTGGGCCATTGGCGGGGAGTATTGGAGTTTGATTTTTTGTATTCCTGAGGAGACGGTTAGAGATAGTCCTAAAAATTTTACGAGGAGGAAGAGAAAATGAGGCATGTGAAACGAGGGTTGGCGATGTTATTGGCAGCGCTGTTGGTGATTCCGGAATCGCCGGTAGCAATGGGGAATCTGCTGCGGATTGAGGCAGCAGAGGCTGATGCAATATTGGAAGAGGCGGAAGCTGATGTGGAACTGGCAGAGGAAAGTGCGGGACCAGAGGGTTCTAACATGGTAAATTCTGAAGTTGATGGAGAGAATGGCGGCGAGGAAGAACAAGGGAAAACTGATAATACGGTAGTGGTAGAAGAACAAGGTGGCGAGATGACCGAGGGGCCGTCTGGTGCAGATGGAGAGAACGGTGAGATGACCGGAGAGCCGCCTGTTGTGGAGGAAAGTGTGAATTCTTCGGAAATGCGGGATGATGTTATTGATGAGGGAGTTCCAAATGGTATCGAGGGAGATGTAAAATCCGGTGAGGGCATCGGTGTAGAGGATGATGCGGAAGGAACTGATTTGGAGGAGACTCAGCCAGTAGATGGACTGCCAGGAGAGGAGCCGATAGCTGCACAGGTTTTGGAAGATGACTTGCCGGTGGCTTATGCGGCGGATATCGTCGCTAGTGGCGCTGATGGGAACCTTACATGGACGCTTGATTCTGATGGATTGTTGACTGTTAGCGGGACTGGAGATTATGGTAGTATTCCGAGTGTAAATCCTAATTTATGGAAAGATTACAAGGATTCAATCATTTCGGCGAAAGTGGATGTGACTGGGATGACAGATGCACGTGATCTATTTTGGGGGTGTCATAATCTGGTTAGCTTGGATTTGCGAGGTTTTGACACCAGTAGTGTAACAATCATGGATGGTATGTTTGGCGAGTGCGGTAATTTAACTAATTTGAATTTAAGTAGCTTCAACACGAGCAATGTGACAGATATGCATGCTATGTTTTATCAATGTAACAGCCTGACTAGTTTGGATTTGAGTAGCTTTGATACGAGAAATGTTACAGAAATGTGGCTT
>CANRZC010000055.1 GCA_947644185.1 uncultured Acetatifactor sp. | reverse complement strand
GATTATGACTACACTGTAGAATTATGCAATCTTCGCGTCAATAATAAAGTGGAACATGAGAATGCTTTTTTGTATCACGATTTGGAACAGACGGCTGCTTTTCAGAAAAGTGTGGAGAAATCCTTGAATCTCTTGTTGGCATCCCGGGTGTGTGGCATTATCTATATCGGTGTACATCCCCGGGACGTAGGACATATTTTGCCCTCCTTACATATCCCAGTGGTATATGTGTATGCTTATACCACAAAAGAGGATTATTGTGTTAATTATGATGACTTTCAGGGCGCGAAGATCGCCGTAGAATATTTGGTTGAAATGGGACATGACAAAATCGCCCTACTTTGTGGCTCCATAGACTCAGTCTCTGCCCACAAGCGCCTGATGGGCTATCAGGAGACTCTGATGAAGCATCATCTGGTTTTCCGTCCAGAGTACATCTGCTCTGGCAATTGGCATTATGAGGATGGTTACCGCAATTGTCTCCATCTGTTGGATCTCCCCGATCCTCCCACTGCCATTTTCTCCATGAGCGATCTGATGGCCTATGGTGCCCTGAATGCCGCTCTGAGTAGAAGGCTGCGGGTTCCAGAGGACATCTCCATCCATGGCTTTGACGGTCTGGAGCATTCCGCCTATACCCATCCCGCCCTGTCCACTGTAAATCTTCCTCTGCAGGAGATGGGAATGAAAAGCATGGAGACACTCCTATGCGCCATAGACCAAAAGGAGCCCTCTCCCCGCAGCATTTTGCTTCCCTGTTCCCATGTGGCAAGGAATACGGTGGCGCAAATCCGAAAATGAACACAAGTGCAAAGTATGCGCAATAATACGTGTTTTTCGTTCAAATGCAATTATTATATAGCGCGACAGGGCCGTCACCATCTGACGGCCCTGTCCTATTATTACAGGCTCTGTATAAATCTGTCAAACGCTGCCTGTCCTTCCGGCGTCCGCTTGTACACCCCAGCGTCCTCCAGCACTTCCATGAATACCAGGCCTATCTCCTTCTCGATGATGCTGTCAATATTGGAGGCATCAATCTTCTCATACTTGGGGGTAAATTCTGCTACCCAGTCTGCATGCTTTGCCAGCACATCATCCCCCCGCAGATCTGCGCCGTCTAAAATAGCCTCCTTCAGCTTTGCCATCTCCTCCTTCAGGCGAGCAGGCAGCACAGCCAGGCCCATGACCTCGATAAGGCCGATGTTCTCCTTCTTGATGTGATGGAGCTTTGCGTGAGGATGGTACACGCCCAGGGGGTGCTCTTTCGTGGTGATATTGTTGCGCAGCACCAGATCCAGCTCGAAATTCTCTCCCCGTTTCCTGGCGATGGGAGTGATAGTGTTGTGAGGCTCGCCGTCGGTATAAGCATATACGAAGGCGTCTTCGTCCGTATACTCCCGCCATTTCTCCAGAATCCGGTCTGCCAGAGCAATGATGCGGTCAGAGTCCTTACCGTTCAGGCGAATGACTGACATAGGCCAGTTCACCACCCCGGCATTGATGTCCTCAAAGCCCTCCACCGCGAAGCTCCTTTCCACCGGCGCCTTTGCCATGGCGAACTCATAATGGCCACCCTGGAAATGATCATGGCTTAAGATAGAGCCTCCCACAATGGGCAGATCCGCATTGGAGCCCACAAAGTAATGGGGGAACTGCTTCACAAAGTCAAACAGCTTACAGAAGGCGGCATGGTCGATCTTCATGGGCACATGCTGGAAATTGAACACAATGCAGTGCTCATTGTAGTACACATAGGGGGAATACTGGAAGCCCCACTGACTGCCATTGATAGTCACTGGAATAATGCGGTGGTTCTGCCTGGCCGGATGGTTGACCCGGCCCGCATAGCCCTCGTTCTCTCTGCAGAGCAGGCATTTGGGGTATCCAGACTGCTTCGCGTTCCTGGCGGCAGCAATGGCCTTTGGATCCTTCTCAGGTTTGGACAGATTGATGGTGATATCCAGGTCGCCATACTTTGTGGGCGCGATCCATTTCATGTCCTTTGCGATGCGATACCTGCGAATATAGTCGGAATCCTGACTGAGCTTGTAGTAATAATCCGTGGCCGCTTTGGGGGATTCCTTTTCGTACAGCTCCCGGAACCTGCGGATAATTTCGCTAGGTCTGGGCATCAGCATACTCATAATTTTGGTGTCGAACAGGTCGCGGTACACTACGCCGTCCTCGATGATAAGGCCCTTTTCATAGGCATAGTCGCACATGCGGTTCAGGACTTCCTCCAGCTCCCCGGCCAGCGCGGATGCGTCGTTTCCCTCCCCCATGGCACAGGCAGCCTCCGCCTCCTCTATCTCGTCCAAGCCCAACAGCTCCAACAATCTATTTGTCGTAAAAATCTCATCCTCTTTGGGAACCAGTCCTGTGCTGATTCCATAGGATACCAATTTCCTGATATCAATTTCTATTCTTTCCATCTGACTACATCCTTTCCGCCATATGAGAAATCTCATTGTACTAAATCTTCACCACTTTTGGACATGCTGTAAAACCGGCTTCCTTACAGTGAGACAGGGCCATTGCCCACTTCCACCACGTAGAAGTCAGCTGCGTAGCCGATCTTTTCCCGATAGGCATTGCCCACTTTCTGGATAAAGGTGTCAATGGCCTCATCCTTCACAATGCTGACAGTACAGCCACCAAAGCCCGCGCCGGTCATTCTGGAGCCGATGACGCCTTCCACCTTCCAGGCCTCCTCCACCAGGGTGTCCAGTTCAATACCAGTCACCTCATAGTCATCCCGCAGGGATACGTGGGAGGCATTCATCAGCTGGCCAAACAGAGTCACATCATTGGCCTTTAGCGCTGCTACCGCCCTTATGGTCCGCTGGTTCTCATATACCGCGTGCTTTGCGCGCTTTCTGCGCACATCGTCCTTGATGGCGGACTGATATTTTTCAAAGGTCTCCTCGTCCAGGTCGCCCAGGCCCTTAATCTGCACCACCTGCTGCAGCTCTGCCAGTGCAGTCTCACACTCACTGCGGCGCTCGTTATATTTGGAATCCCCCAGCCCCCGCTTCTTGTTGCTGCTGGCGATGACAATCTTCGCCCCCTCCAGCACAATGGGAGCATATTCAAAGCTCAGGTCAGCCGTGTCAAGGAAGATTGCATTGTCTTTCTTTCCCATGGCAATGGCGAACTGATCCATGATGCCACAATTTACCTTATTGTAATTGTTCTCCGCATACTGTCCAATGAGAGCCAGATCCTGATTGCTCACCTGGAATCCGAAGAAATCCCGGAGAATGTAACCAGTGAGAACCTCTACAGACGCAGAAGAAGATAGGCCAGATCCATTGGGAATATTCCCATACAGCATCAGATCCATGCCACAGGGCACCTTCATTCCCTTTTCCCCAAAGGCCCACATAACCCCCTTTGGATAGTTGGTCCAGCCTGCCTCTTTCGCGGGCACCAGATCCTCCAGGGAGGACTCAATGATCCCCAGCTTGTCAAAATTCATGGAATAAAAGCGCAGCTTATTGTCCTCCCGCTTCCTGGCTGCGCCGTATGTACCAATGGTCAGCGCGCAGGGAAACACATGCCCGCCGTTGTAGTCGGTATGTTCTCCGATCAGGTTTACCCTGCCTGGCGCAAAGTAGGTCTTTACCCCCTCTGTGCCCCCGAATACTTCATCAAACCGTTTCAAAATCTCGTTCTTCATGTTGCCTCCATTCTGCGCCCTGCTGCCCTTTACAGTCATGCGCTGTCATTCTTATTTTTTACCTGTTGTGCTACAGTTCATTATTGTCTAAGGTCTATGCCAGGAACCGCCTCGCGAACTCTATTGTCTAAGGTCTATGCCAGGAACCGCTCCGCGAACCCTGTCATCAAGTATTATACACAGAAAGCGGGGAGGATTGCCACATTTATTTGTTTTTTGTACCTGTTAAAATGTTAAATAATGCTATATTGGAAAGCTTCTCAACCCAATCCTACTGACATGGCCTCTTCCACAACAAAAAACACATGTTTTACAACATATCCTTATCCCTGTCCAGGCAGTAGGCCGATATAATAGAAGATACAAATAGATACTGCTTTAGGGGAAGTGACAGAATGGACAGATTGCGGATTGCAATATGCGATGACGAAAAAGGAATCCAGATAATGCTGGCAGAGAAAATGAAAGGTCTCTATCCAACAGCAGAGCTTTGGAGCTATTCATCCGGGGAGGAGTTGCTGGCCAGCAGGCAGCCGCCGGATATCGCGCTATTGGACATTCAAATGCCTGGCCTAAATGGAATGGAGACTGCAAAGCGGCTGCGAGAAATGGACAAAGACATTGCCATCATCTTTGTCAGCGCACTGGAGGACTATGTGTTCCAGGCCTTTGATGTGGGAGCGCTCCACTATCTGGTCAAGCCCTTTGACGACAGGAAGCTTGCAGAGGTGATGGCGCGCGCAGCAAGACAGATCGCAGGCAGGCAAAGACAACCAGAAAAACCAAAGCTTATGATTACCACAGGTGGAGAACATATCTCTGTCAGTCTTTTGGATATTGTCTACGCGGAGGTATTTAACCGGAAAGTGATTCTCCACACCCTGGATTCGGATATTGAATATTACGGGAAAATGAAAGAGCTGGAGAAAAAAGCTGGCTCTGACTTCTACCGCCCTCACAGAGCCTATCTGGTGAATTTCCATTTTATCAGAAAGTACGATGCCACCACCATATATCTGGAAAGGGGACAAGCCCTGATGGCAAAGCAAAACTACCAGGATTTCGTGAAAAGTTATTTAAGGTATAACCAAAGAAATGTACAAAGTACCGGGGCAGACAGGGGAGGATCAGAATGGAAAACACGCAGTTTGTAGATTTGGCGGATGGGATGCTGCTGGTTGCGGAACAAATTCTGACAGGCTATTGTTTCTCCCGGCTAATGAGACCTTTTCTGGCACAGCCCAGGAAATCCTGGCATGTCTGGGCCGCATACGCCATGACCATGCTTTCCCTTTGGGCCATGCAGCTCTACCCGCGCAGCTCCACCGCCACAGGTATCAGCATCCTTGTAGCCTTTCTTGTGCTGTGCCTCACAGACAAAAGAAACTATGAGCAGAAAGTATTCCTGTGCGCAGCCTTTTTTTCTCTCTGCTGGCTGTCCTACGCTATTACAGAAATTCTCTTTGACAGCCTCTACAGCTTCGCCACTCATACGGATTACATAAAGGCCCACCCACATCTATGGCAGACCCTGTATCTGGCCATGTGCCTTTTTCATCTGCTGCACGCAATGACACTTATGTCAGTTTTTGTGTGGTGTATTTTAAAAGTCTACATCTACAAGTCTGCCAATATGACCAAAAAGGAGCTATGCCTGCTGCTCATCCCCCTGTTTACAGGAATAGGAGGCTTTGAAATTATCCACTACTACCGCAACTTCTACATTTTGGCCACTGAGGAAACTACAGGCACATATGACATCCGGACACTACTCTACTACATCGTGTCCATGGCCGCAGTGGCAGTGGTGCTTGGCCTGTACCAGAGCATCAAGGCCAGGCAGGAGGAACGACTCCAAAATGAAGTGCTGGCCGCCCAGATAGACAGCATCCGACACCACATCGGTCAGGTGGAGGACCTGTACCAAAGCATCCGGGCCATCCGGCATGACATGGCCAACCACCTCCTCACATTGGAATCCCTCTACGGGGGAAATCAGACAGAGGAAGCCAGGGCATATAGCGCTGACCTAAAGGCAGCTCTGGCTGGGGCTGCTGGCGGAATCGGCAGCGGTCACCCTGTGACAGACGTGATACTGCAGGAGTGGAAGGACGCTGCTACCAAAAAAGGTATGCGCTTTCATTCCAGTTTTTTCTATCCCACAGACTCGGCTATCAATGCCTTTGACCTCAGCGTAATACTCAACAATGCACTGCAGAATGCGGTAGAATATGCCACAGGCCAATCCCAGACGGAGCCATTCATCTCCATACACACCTACCGTAGAAACAATGCCTATCTAATTGAAGTCAACAACAGCTTCTCCGGTCACTTGCAGTGGGATACCCAAAGGGAACTTCCAGCCACCTCCAAAGAGAAAAAGGAAGGACATGGCTACGGCCTCTCTAACATCCGCAAAGTCGCCGGCAAATACGCCGGAGATATAGTCATCGACCTGAAAGAGGGAATGTTCTGCCTCTGCGTGATGCTGATCATGCAAAAATAGTCCAAAAGGTGGGCCATGCCCCTTGCGTGGAGTATACAACAGAAAAAGTCCGTTTCACTGCATCCAGGTTGAAATCCTGCCGAAGCTTTCCGAAAGTATAGTTGCGAATGTTCCCATTTTCGCAATTGGTAAAACTTATCAGGAAACGTAGCTTCCACAGCGAAAGGAGAAAAATAGGTATGATGTCAGTCAACAGTATAGGCAAGGCAGCAACCACTACCCAACTGGCAGGTGCAACCCCGAGCATGCCGAATGACTCTGTGAGCAAAAGTATCCAGAATCAAATCGCAAATGCCCAGAAACAGCTTCAGGAAATCGGTGCCGACAAGAACATGACACCGGAGGACAAAGCAAAAAGGAGACAGGAAATCCAACAGGAAATCGCCAATCTGAATCAGCAATTGCAGCAGCGCCAGATCCAGAAGCGCAGAGATCAGCAGGCACAGCGGGCCGCAGAAAGAGCAAACAGCAAAAACAGCCAGAAAGAACCAGGCGACAGAGATAAAGTTGGAATCTCTTCAGCGGGCATGCGCGCCATGCTTTCCGCCGATACCTCCCTCAAGCAGGCAAAGGTCCAGGGAAATGTGGCCTCAAAGATGGAGGGGAAAGCCAATGTCTTGAAGATTGAAATCAAGCAGGACAAGGGCCAGGATACTTCCGCAAAAGAGGCGGAACTTGCAGAGACCACACAGAAAGCCCAGTCCGCCCAAGCAGCTCAGATGACTACGTTGGCAGAGGCCAATCACACACTGGCAGAGGCAAACCGGACAGCGTCCAAAAACTCCCAGACCACAAAAGCAGCCGAAGCGTCTACAGAGACAGCTTTGGAGACAACTGGCACAGAGGAAAATACTTCAAAGGCGTCTGCAGACAAGACAGCTCCCACAGGCCAAACGGATGCACCAGGCAATCCTAATGGCGAAAAACATACAGAGAAAGCTGATAATGCCCCAGAGGAAAACACTCCCGCCAGCTCCCATTCCATTGCCCAGAGGCATGTGGACATCCGCCTGTAGGAAATGATGAGAACCTGCGCTTAGCGGTTTTTCTGCTGTCATGCATTCCAGGGCCGAAGCCCTGGGTGCAGACATGCTTCCTGCCTGGGAAAGGCATTTCCATTAGAAGCCGTCACAGATGTAATTCTTTTTCGGATAAAATATAGGGTTCCATTTTTGGTCTGGGATCTCTTCTTTCGATCCGCATCCCAGTATCCACCTGGAAAACCTGCGGATATCCAGATCCCTGGTATCTGAATCCCCCTCCTCATCTATAGCTACGCATCTGTCGTCCTCAAAGGTCACATGGAAAACCCGGTTATTCTCTGCAATATAGTCGTCATGGAGTCTGAAGGAAACCTGGCCGCTGCCCTGATACTTTGCCATGCGGAGTACATTCTCGGCATGAATCACTCTGCCCATACCGGAGAAATGCATTTCCCGGGAAAAGCCTCCAGCGCTTGCTTCAGGAAGCACCTCCTGAAGAGCCACATGCTTTGGAACCGAGATTCGCACTCGTCCAAAGTGACTTCTTACGGATCGGATATGGTTCATAAGCCCCTTTAGCCCTTCCTCATCCGTATAGTAAAAGGCCTCGCAGTGCATAATACCCTCTTCCTTTCGGAAGCTCAATGCGCCCTTGGGAATTCCCCCCTCAGTTTTCCATACATAGCTGTACCTACCCTCTCTGGCAGGCTCGTCACAAATAATCCGGTTCCAGTCACAATCCTCTCTCACAAAGGTAAGATTGCAGTTTTGCATAAATGTTTCGTACACCTGCTCTATCTCCTGGCGCACCGACTTTTGTTCATTCAACACTGCGCTTCCTTTCGCCTCTGGAAAATAGGGAATGGTCTTTATATCAATGTCCCACACCACATTTTCCACACAGAGCTCATAGCCAAACTGACGGTAAAATACTGTGCTGAAGGGATACAGATAGGAAAATGCATAGCCTTTCTTGTAACTGTCCTCCAAATGCTTGCGAAAGCAGCCTGCAATGACTCCTTTCCGCCGATGCTGGGGCAGACTGGATACACCGCCGATGCAGGTACATATAGCCGCTTTTCCATCAAAGCGTACCCTGGCCGGAAAGCCTATGAGAAATCCCATCATATTATTTTGGTGGTCAAAGGCAGCCCAGCGTTCCAGATAATACTTCTCCTCCCGGGTCATGGGATTGCGCTTGATTTCCTCCAGCCTTTTTGGGGTAGTGGCATTCTCCGCCATGGGAAACTCAAATGCAATTGCAAATACTTCGCAGGTTCTTGCATATTCTTCTTCTCTGATTTTTCTTACGATCATAGGATGTCCTCCCCCACCTGGAATTTTGGATCCACGGTTTCTCGAATCCAACGGTTAATTTCATTGACAAACACATTCCATGCAAATACCTTGTGCTCACTGCTTTTTTGGGGATCTCCCAGGGTGTGCAGATATTCCATGCTAACAGGATAGTCTATACAGGTCTCAAGCTCCGCCCTGATTCGTTTCTTCATCATCTCATCTGCAGGCTTCCAGCCATGGTATTTTCCGGTTGCCAGCACAATGTATTCCGGTCTTAAATAGCTGCCGCCGTTGGCATAGCATCCGGCCTCCCAGAAATGATTTCCGTTAAAGGGGTTTTTCTCCTCTGTGAAGAAGGTTCCATCTCCATAGGCAATAATGGGCATCAGGCAGTCGCCAAACACCGGCATCTGGTTTAACGTATCGATTACAATTTTGTCTCCCAGAAGACTCTCCCCAAACAGATACAGGCTTAAAAACTCCGGTTCCAGGTCCAGACAGGAGATGATTCCCAAATCCTCCCCCTTTTCCCCCAGTCCATTTTCCAAAAAAGTCTGCAGATATTTATGTCCATTTGCATCTTCCCTGTAATAGTCCTGGTAGCCTTTGCGGGTCTTTTCCACATAGGCTTCGTCCACACCCTCAATGCCCAGAGCCAGCGCCGTTTTCATTGTCACACAGTAATATCCCTGGCTTACTGCAAAAAAGCTGGGCTTATCCTGCCACATCACATCCATCAGGGATTGGGGATTATTGATTTTTACAATCCCCTGCCTATTGGGATCATAGCGGTCCAAAAGCAATTGCACCACCCCTTTCACCTGGGAAAGGTTGGGAGCGATTCCAAATCTCTTTTGGTTTAAATAGCTCCAGAGTACATACAGGTAGTTGATTTCATTGTCCACCTTTTCCATACTTCCATAGTAGGGTGTAATAATATTATCTGACCAGTTCTGCTGGTCAATGGTGGCCTCAATCATCTGCAGTATGGTGTGGTTCAGCTCTTTATCCTCTGTGCCGTTGACGCTCCAGAAAACATCCCGAAAATACATCTCAAAGTAAGCAATGCTGGGCACACACAGGGGCTTATCAAACCCAGGTTCTGCCTGCCAGTTCAGCATGCGGAAATCTGCATACAGGATTTTTTCCGCCGTGGTTCCAGAAAATCCCAGCGCTTCCGCCTGTCTCACCTGGGCATATTTCCGCAGATTTCTCAAGGTAATGTCAAAACAGTCCAGCCAGAAAAAGTATTGGTAGCTTCTTTCTCTGCCCTGCTCCAGCCTGTGCCAGGGACGGGCCTTTCTCTTTTGCTCATACAGTCGAATGGGCGCTATGGCCCCCTGCTCCCACTGTACAGTAAACAAGGTGTTCTCTGAGAAAGGCGAAATCCACAGCACCTGTCTGCCCCTCTCCTCATAGACTTTGCTCACCGCCATCTGTCCCTCTGCCGTCACAGAAACAGTGCAGGGGGCCTGGCACACATCAAACTCCAGAAGATACCCGTAGTCTTTTCTGGCCAAACCGACTACGCTTTCATCTTCCACGCCCTCAAGGGGAATATCATACGTGGGATAATACTGTCCACCGTGAAGCTGTATCTCCTCCCCTTTCTTCGATTCCTCCATCAGAATCGGGTCATAGGCAGTTATCACCGGTGCGTTTCCGTTGGCTGTTCTGCGGGTATGCCATCTGGACCATTCATTGGAAATGCCTGTATCCATCAAAATCCCCAGCACCTCCCCGGTCTTTAGAACCATGCCTGCTGCCGGAAAGGGCTGGCTGCCAAAGCTGCCGTAGATGCAGCCTTCCACATTTTCTGTTGCCCCAAAGGACCAGATCTGTCTGGTTTTCGGATGCCTGATTTTCTGAGTAACCCCAATATACAGATTGGATATGTTGTTTTGGAAGCAGGTGATTTTTTTCACCACCACCGACGCCTCCACCCGGTAGGTCACTGTTACCTTCAAAGCTACGGTTATATCCGGCAGTAGCTGCCTGGACGATAGCACACATTCCTTTTCCCTACAGGCTTCTATTTTCCACTGGGAAAAAAGTGCTTTCCCGGAAATGCTTCTGTCACTGTTCTCATACAAAATCTCAATTTCATCCTGCAGCAGGTCAAACAGCCAGGTCTGGTTCCAATAAAGCCCTATTTGATTATTATTTTGTCTTATCACCCTGTGTCTCTTCCTTTC
>CANRZC010000054.1 GCA_947644185.1 uncultured Acetatifactor sp. | reverse complement strand
GTGGCATCCCAGTATGTCTCTCTGGCGGATCTGCCTACAGAGAGCGTGAAGATGGCAAACGCTGTGCTGGCCACAGGCCCCATTGTACTGGTATATCCTTTCGTGCAGAAATATTTCATCGGTGGTATTACAGTCGGATCTGTAAAGGGTTGATGAGCCTTAAAGAGAAGTCCTATTTGTATCAGGTCACAATTCTGCGCAAGCAGAGTGATAATAAAATAAAATGGAGGTCAAGTATGAAAAAGAAGTTACTTGCAACATTGCTGACCGCAGCGATGGTAGTCAGCATGGCTGCCTGCGGTGGCGGCGACACATCTGATTCAGGAAATTCTTCCACACCAGAGGAGAGCAAGCAGGAGACCCCTGCTGAGGACAGCAAGGAAGAGGAGTCTTCCGAGGAGGGCGGCGAGCAGGCGGATGCTTCCGGCATTGATACGTCCGAGCATGTGGTGGTTACCTATCTGACCATTGCAGACAAGAACCCCAATACGGCAAACGAGGACATTCTGGCTGAGCTGAACGCGATCCTTACCGAAAAGGTAAACGCAGAGCTGGATGTGGAGTACATTGGCTGGACAGACTACATGACCAACTACAAGCTGAAGCTGACAGAGAGCGTTTCCACAGGTTCTGTTGACCTTGTGTCAGCCGCTGACTGGATGGAGGAGTGGGCTCTGTGTAAGGACGGCGCGTTCCTGGAGCTTCCAGAGGAGATGCTGGAAACCTATGCGCCCATTACCTGGAATGCAGTTACCCCAGAGCACTGGGATATGTGCCGCTACAATGGCAACATTATGTTCATTCCAGAAGATCAGTACACCCAGCGTACCAACCACGGCTTCATCTATCGTCTGGACTGGGCGAAGAAGGCTGGCCTGGAGAACGGCGTACACAGCTGGGATGATATGACCACTTACTTCGAGTGGTGCAAGCAGGAGTTCCCGGACATGATTCCCTGGGACAGAAACGGCGGCAACTCTGTAGCAGAGTGCCAGGGTGGATGGATTGCGTCTTACTCAGACAATCCTCCCTATGCGGCCAGCACCTGCAGCATTCTTTCCACTGAAGACTACAGAGTAGTCTATGACCCTATGGAGTATACGGAAGAACTCATCGCCTACGGCGAGATGATGAAAAAATGGGATGAGATCGGCGTTTGGAGGACAGATGTCCTGAACAACACCACAGGTGATCCCCGTGCACAGTACAGAATCGGCCAGAGTGCAGTTGACCAGCATCATACCCAGACCTGGACAGATCTGGTAAGCCCGCTGCCCGGCAACACTATCTATCAGGACGATCCTGAGGCAGAGACCGGTTTCTTCTGGTTCGGCGAGGAGAAGGGCTGGCTTGTAAACGAGTCTATCGTACATGGCACCATGGCAATTTCTTCAGGAAGCGAGAATCCTGAGAGAGCTCTGATGGTTTATGATTTGCTGCGCAATGATCCTGAGTGCTATCGCCTGATCAACTATGGTCTGGAAGGCAGACAGTATGCGCTGGATGAGAACGGCTATAAGTATCAGCCGGAAGACTACTCCAAGGAAGAGGATGACTGGGGCTTCAGCTTCTGGGAAGGCCGTGTGGACGCTCTGGAAGTAAGAGACGCTGGACGTGACTGGGATAAGATCGACGCTATGTACGAGGAAATGGCAAAGGTTGGCGTGGACAATCCTTACCTGACCTTCGTAGGAGACTGGGATCCGGTTGCCACCCAGAAGAGCATGTGTGACGAAGTAAATACCAGATATCAGAACGTATTGTCCGTAGGTAAGTTCGATGGCACAGCGGAAGAGTATATTGCCGCATGGCAGGCAGAGCTGAAGCAGGCTGGCGTACAGGATATCGTGGACGAGATGCAGAGACAGGTCAACGAATTCTACGGCGTAGATCTGGAGCCGAAGCAGTATTAATCTGCGGAAGGAGTTATCTCTTAAATGAGATGTTCTGCATAAAACAGGGAAAGGGCATGGGCATGGCGCTCATGCCCTTTTCTTACAGGTGTACAAAAAGCAAGGTAAGAGGGGCAGTGGGGATGGAGGCAAAAAAAGGGAGCAGTGGGTGGACGCCATTATCCTGCTGGGAGGCCATGTGGACCAGCTGGTCTCTGATATGAGGTACGCCGAGGCAGTGAACAATGTGATGGCTAAAACCCCGGTAGTTATTACGGGAAAACTGGACGGGACCCGCTGAAACTAACAGATAAATTAGGAAAAAAGGGAAAATTCATATTTTTCTTGACTTATATGTGAAAAACAGCATAAAATAGAGCTAATACGGACAGAATAAAATTGGATTCCTGCAGAATCGGGGAGGCGGTATGAGGAGAAATATTGAGGCAAAGTTGGTCGCATGGAAATCAAAAAAGAGGCGTAAGCCCCTGGTGGTCTATGGCGCGCGCCAGATTGGAAAGACCTACAGTATCCGTGAATTTGGGAAAAAATATTATAAAAAGACAGTCTATATTAATTTTGAGACCAGCCCCGGAATTGCCAGAGACTTTGAGGAGGATATCTCTCCGGCATTTTTAATCTCCCGGCTTGAGATTTTTTTAAACCAGAAAATTGATCCGGAGGATACACTGCTGTTTTTTGACGAAATCCAGGTCTGTGAGAGAGCTCTCACATCCCTGAAATATTTCTGCGAGGATGCGCCCCAGTATCATGTCATTGCTGCAGGAAGCCTGTTGGGGGTGGTTGTGAACAGAGAACGGTACAGCTTTCCGGTGGGTAAGGTGGAGCCTCTGTACATGTACCCTATGCAGTTTGACGAGTTCCTGTCCGCTCTGTCTCAGGATATGCTTCTGGAAGAGATCAGGAATTGTTTTCTGGAAAAAAGGAAGCTCACTTCGATGCTCCATGAGCGGGCGCTGCAGCTGTACAGAGAGTATCTTGTGATTGGCGGAATGCCGGAGGCTGTTTCCACCTACGCAGAGGAGCGCAGTCTCCTTGAGACTGTCCAGATTCAGAGTGCTATTTTGGATACCTATGTGGCGGATATGGCTAAATATGCCGGAGCCGGTGACACGGCTAAAATCATGGCCTGCTTCGACAGCATTCCCGCGCAGCTGGCCAAAGACAACCGGAAGTTCCAATACAAGGTGGTGGCCAAAGGCGGCAAAGCTTCCCTGTTCGGCGCTTCTATCGACTGGCTTGCGGCATCCGGCATCATTACCCGCTGTGAGCGCGCGGAGCATGGAATCCATCCCCTGGAGATATATAGAGACCTGTCTTCTTTCAAGCTCTATCTGTGCGATACAGGGCTTCTGACTGCCAAGGCCGGTATTGTACCCTATGAGATCATCGGAGGTCATGACCATATCTTCATCGGCGCTCTGACGGAGAACTTTGTGGCCAATACCCTGGAGAAGAGCGGATATCGGCTGTACTACTGGACTTCCGGGGGCACGGCCGAGGTGGACTTCCTGATTGAAAAGGAGGGCGTAGTCATTCCCGTTGAGGTAAAGGCCAGGGAACATACCAAGTCCCGCAGTCTGTCGGTTTTCTCAGAGCGCTATGCCCCATTGAGAAGGATTCGCTTCTCGGAAAGAAATTTCGGCTGGGAGAATGGAATCGATGCAATTCCGCTCTATGCAGCCTGGCTGGTGTGAAAGGACCGAAACTCCCTTGACATTCTGTCCTAAATCTCATATGATAAAAGAGGGGAAAGCGGTTTCAAATTTGTTGCTATTTGTGAGGTACTTATGAGATGGATGAGGGGAAAATAGCAGGTGGAAAGCCTGTCACGATCTATGATATCGCCAAAGAGGCAGGTGTCTCTGCGGCTACAGTGTCCCGGGTGCTGACAAACAATGCGAATGTGCGGCCAGAGAAAAAAGAGAGGATCATTAGAATTATTGAAAAGTACAATTTCACGCCCAATGCCATGGCCAGAGGTCTGGCAGATACGAAGAGCAAGCTCATCGGTATCATTGCGGCAGATGTGAGGAATCCTTTTTATTCACAGGTGTTTGTAGCCTGTGAGCTGGAAGCCAGAAAGCGGGGATACACAGCGCTGCTCTACAATTCTCTGGGTGAGGCAGAGCTGGAGAAAATGCAGCTGGAAAAGCTCCAGGAGCAGCGAGTGGACGCAGTGATCCAGATGGGCGGAAATGTGGATAAGCTGGTGTCTGATGTGGAGTATGTGGAGCTGGTGAATACGATGCCGGACAGGATGCCCATGGTGGTTACAGGCAAGCTGGACGGCACCCAGTGCTACCAGGTGCAGATTGATGCAGTGAAGAGTATGGACCTGCTGATGGAGTATCTGCTGGGACTGGGACATAGAAAGATCGCGCTGGTGGGAGGCCGGGTAGATGTATTGTCTACTTTTGAGAAGATACAGAGATATAAGCAGATCCTGATGCGAAATGGGATTCCATTCCGACAGGAGCTGGTGCAGGAGTTCGGATCCTACAATAACGCTAGCGCCTATGCGGAGATGAATCGGCTGCTGGACCAGGGAATTGCATTTACAGCAGTGATTGCCATCAATGACTTTGCCGCAGCCGGAATTGTGCGCAGCCTTACAGAGCATGGACTTCGAATTCCACAGGATATCTCTGTAGTCAGCTATGACAATACGTTTATTGCGGAAATGATGATACCAAAGCTTACCAGCATTGACTATAATTATGAAAATATGGGCTGTAGGCTGGTGGAGACTGCAATAGGACTTTTGGAGGGGAAGGAATTTCCCAGGCTGCAGATGCTGACCCCCACTCTGGTGACACGGGAGAGCAGTGGCCTTGCTCCAACTTATTAATTGTTTTTAAAGATATGAGTGCCGCAGGCAGCTTGTGGGGATATCTGAAAACGGAATGGGTATTGACGTCGAAGCGCACAGGGAGGAAGCATTATGAAAACATTTGAAATCAAAGACAATTTCTATCTGGACGGAGAACCGGTTCACATTATCTCAGGCGCTGTCCATTATTTCAGGATTGTTCCAGAATACTGGCAGGACAGACTGGAGAAGCTGAAGGCCATGGGCTGCAATACGGTGGAAACCTATATTCCATGGAATATGCATGAGCAGGAGAAGGGGGAGTATCGCTTTGAGGGGATACTGGACATTGAGCGCTTTATCGGTCTGGCCCAAGAGCTGGGACTGTATGTGATTCTGCGGCCCTCTCCCTACATCTGTGCGGAGTGGGAGTTTGGCGGTCTGCCTGCATGGCTTTTAAGGGAGGACGGCATGAAGCTGCGGGTATGCTATGAGCCTTTCCTGCGCCATGTGGAGGAGTATTACAAGGTGCTATTACCAAAGCTAACCCCCTGGCAGTGTACAAAGGGCGGGCCTGTGATATTGATGCAGGTGGAGAACGAGTACGGATACTATGCCAATGACAAGAATTACCTGGAGGAGATCAGGCGATTGATGCGCCAGGGCGGCGTGGAGGTGCCCCTGGTGACATCAGACGGTCCTTTCCCGGAGAGTCTCAATGCCGGGAAGCTTCCGGGGGCTCTTCCCACAGGGAACTTTGGCTCCAGAACCGAAGAGCGCTTTGGGACGCTGAGAGAATATACAGAGGGTGGCCCTCTGATGTGCACCGAGTTCTGGGTGGGATGGTTTGATCACTGGGGCAATGGCGGCCATATGCGGGGGAATCTGGAGGAGAGCGTAAAGGATTTGGACAAGATGCTGGAGCTGGGCCATGTGAACATTTATATGTTCGAGGGCGGTACTAATTTCGGCTTTATGAATGGATCCAATTATTATGAGGAGCTGACACCAGATGTGACCTCTTACGATTATGATGCAGTGCTGACGGAGGACGGTCAGATTACGGAGAAATACCGCAGGTACAGAGAGGTTATCGGGAAATATACGACCTTGCCAGATGTGAAGCTTTCTACGGAAATCCAAAGAAAATCATACGGTACATTGGAAGTGCGCCAAAGGGTGAGCCTGGTTTCCACCCTGGAGAGCATCAGCCAGGGCGTGGAAAGCGTCTGGCCCCAAGCCATGGAGCGCCTGGGCCAGAACTACGGCTATATTCTCTACCGCACCAGATTGCACACAGAAGAGAATCTGGGGAAGATAAGGCTCTGGGGCGCAAACGACCGAGCCAATATTCTGCTGGAGAATAAGCAGGTACTGACTCTGTATGACAGAGAGCTGCTGGAAGAAAAGGAACTGAACATACCCGCCGAAAGAAACGCAAGGCTGGATATTCTGGTGGAGAACATGGGACGGGTGAACTTTGGCCCTTATATGGAGAGACAGCGCAAGGGTATAGACCAGTGTGTCCAGATCAATGGCCACATGCACAATCACTGGGAGCAGTATCCTTTGCCGCTAGAGAATATCAGCAAGGTTGACTTTTCCGGCGATTATATACAGGGGACGCCGGCCTTTTATCGATTCACTTTTACGGCACAGGAGATAGGGGATACCTTCCTGGATTTTGAGGGCTGGGGAAAGGGCTGTGCCTTTGTAAACGGCTTCAACATAGGTCGTTTCTGGGAGATAGGGCCGCAGAAGCGTCTCTATATTCCAGGGCCGCTGTTAAAGAAAGGGGACAACGAGATCATTCTCTTTGAGACAGAAGGAAAGGCTTCTGGATCTGTTGTGCTGCGGGATGAGCCAGATGTGGGGTAATACAGAAAACGAGAGGCACTGACAGGCTAGGACAGAGCCATCTGAGCCAGGTAACATGGATACAAAAACGCCAGGGACCACCATAACAGTAGGCCCTGGCGTTTTCAGCATTGCCGTTCCAACAAATCTTCCCTTACATGGGGTATTACTTGATAGGCTTCGCACCAGCCTTCTCCTGAGCAGCCTCCAGAGCTCGTCTGAAACGGCTCTTTTTCTTGGCGGGCTGGACTTCTGTCTTGCCATGGAGTCCCTTGACACTGAGAACATAGATACCACTCACCACAGCTTTGACTTCCTTTTTCACTGGAACTGTATCAAAAATTTTCTCATCACAGATCAGTGACATGATCTGGGGACCAACCTTGACCTTTACGATAGGCAATTTGGAACGCCGCATGAGTTTAGGGGTCTGATCCAGGACCATCTGGGGCAATCCCGCATCTTTCAGCCGCATCCTTTTTTTGTCGATGATCAGCATAGAGACAGTCTGTTTGTTGGCCTCCAGCATCTCCTGCTGTTCGGCCTGTTTCTTCTGGGCTTTCTTTCCGAGGAAATACAGTACAGCAATCAGTGCGATCAGCACCACTGCCACTACGATCAGTACAATCATCCATGTCTTCATATAACCATAAGCCTCCTTGAGTATGTTTCGCCTGACGGCCCGACTACTTCTATTCTAGCACAGATAGATAGGGATAAGCAACAAAAATTACGGCGGAAATGGTTTTAAATACTTTTAATAAAGGAAAGAATGTGGTATGATATGTTAGAATTGTAATTCTGGAAAGAGTAAAAGCAGCGCCCTGGCAAAAGGGGCGCGGAAATGAGGAAAACATGGAATTGACAGACATTAGAGCTCTCTATCGCAACCGGGGAGAGTACATTGGCAAGGAAGTGACCATTGGCGGTTGGGTGAGAAGCAACAGAGACTCCAAAAATTTTGGATTTTTGATCATCAATGACGGCACTTTTTTTGAGCCCCTGCAGGTGGTGTATGGGGATACCCTGCCTAATTTTGACGAGCTGTGCAAGACAAATGTGGGAGCGGCACTGATTGTGAAGGGTATGATTGTGGAGACGCCCAATGCAAAGCAGCCTTTTGAGATGCAGGCCAGTGAGGTAACAGTAGAAGGGCCTTCCACAGCGGACTATCCTCTGCAGAAGAAGCGCCATACCTTTGAGTATCTGCGCACCATTTCCCATCTGCGGCCCAGGACCAATACCTTTCAGGCAGTGTTTCGGGTGCGGTCCCTGATTGCCTATGCCATCCACAGCTTCTTCATGGAGAGAGGATTCGTGTACGTGCATACACCTTTGATCACAGGCAGCGACTGCGAGGGCGCAGGGGAAATGTTCCAGGTGACCACCATGGACTTGAACAATATTCCAAAGACCCAGGATGGGAAAGTGGATTTTACCCAGGATTTCTTTGGCAAGCCCACCAATCTCACGGTCAGCGGTCAGTTGAATGTAGAGACCTATGCCTTTGCCTTTAAAAATGTATATACCTTTGGCCCTACCTTCCGGGCGGAGAATTCCAACACCACCCGGCATGCGGCAGAGTTCTGGATGATTGAGCCGGAGATGGCGTTCGCCGACTTAAAGGATGACATGATGTTGGCAGAGAGTATGTTAAAATATATCATCCGATATGTACTGGAGAACGCGCCGGAGGAGATGAACTTCTTCAATCAGTTTGTGGACAAGGGGTTATTGGAGCGCTTGGAGCATGTGGCGAATTCGGATTTTGCCCATGTTACTTATACAGAGGCCATTGAGATCCTGGAGAAGCACAACGATGCCTTTGACTACAAGGTATCCTGGGGCTGCGATTTACAGACAGAGCATGAGAGATACCTGACAGAGGAAGTATTTAAGCGCCCAGTGTTCGTGACAGACTATCCGAAGGAAATCAAGGCCTTCTATATGAAGTTAAATGAGGATGGGAAGACTGTGGCTGCCATGGATTGCCTGGTGCCTGGCATTGGGGAAATCATTGGGGGGAGCCAGCGCGAGGATAAGATGGAGCTTTTGGAGAAGCGGATGGAGGAGCTGGGTCTTCAGAAAGAGGACTACGGGTTCTATCTGGATCTGCGGAAGTTTGGCTCTGTGCGCCATGCGGGCTTCGGGCTGGGCTTTGAGCGCTGCGTGATGTACCTGACCGGCATGGCAAATATCCGGGATGTGGTGCCTTTCCCCAGGACAGTGAAGAATTGCGATTTATAATATCTTAATTTTTTTCAGGATGAAAAAAGCCGCGGAGTATGGTATGCTGAATCTATGAGAAAATATACGAAAATATTATTTAACTTAATATTGCTGGGAAGCTTGATGACAGCATTGTCATACGCTGCGGCTTCCAGCTCTCTCACAGCCGAGGCCACCAGCATCGGCGAGGTGGAGGGACAGATTGGGCAGCATACCAATGAGTTGAACTCTGCCAATGAAAAGATTACAAATTTGGTGACAGAGCAGGAGCTTTTGCAGGAGCAGATTGATGACTTTAACGCGGAGCTGGCCAATACCATGGCAAGCATTGGGGCTATGGAGGATCAGCTTGCGGAGAAGGAGAGTGAGCTGGCTGCAAAGGAGGAGGAAATCGCCCAAAAAGAGAATGAAATTGCACAGAAGGAGCTTCAGATCCAGCAGACAGAGGCAGAATATGAGGCGGCTGTAGTCAGAGAGGAGACCCAGCGGGAGAATATGGCTGTCTGTGCCCGGATGATGTATGAGCGAGGGCAGGAATCCTTTCTGGATGCCCTGCTCCAGGGAAAGGGCCTTGCGGATATTCTGAACCAGATGGACCGTGTGGAGAAGGTTTATGAGTATGAGAACGAGGTATTGACAGATTATATCACCACAAAGAATCAGGTCCACGATCTGTGGGATGCATTGGTGGCACAGAAGGAGACACTGGAGAATGACAAGGTGCTGCTGGTGGCGGACAGGGAGCAGCTATCCTGGGACAAGCAGCAGCTGGAAGCTGACAAGACAGAGCTGGAACAGCAAAAGTCCTATCTAAATGGTATGCTGGCCCAAAAGCGACAGGAATCTGCCAATTATGAGGCGGAAATCAAGGAGGCAAAAGCAGCAGCCGCCAAGGCAAAGGAGCTTTTGAAGCAGGACCGGGAAAGACTGAAGCAGCTGCAGGCAGCAGCCAATGCAGGAACTGGCGGCGGGGTGACACCTCCCTCCAATGCCTCCAACAATACCAATTACACCGCCACCATCAACAGTGCGGTGGGCAGTGACCTGGGGAAACAGATAGCAAATTATGCCTGCCAGTATGTGGGCAATCCCTATGTGATGGGTGGCACCAGCCTGACAGACGGGGCAGATTGCTCTGGATTTACCTACCGGGTATACAGCAATTTTGGCTATACTATTCCCAGAACCTCCTATCAGCAGGAGAATGCAGGGGTAGGGGTAAGCTATGGGGAGGCCCAGCCAGGTGACCTGATCTGCTATGGAAGCCATGTAGGGCTATATATCGGAGGAGGAATGATTGTCCATGCCAGCAACAGCAGTCCTTATCCTGTGGGCGGTATCAAGATTGGCAATGCCCAGTACAGGCCAATTGTTGCAGTGCGACGGATTGTGAATTAAAGTGGAGAGTAGGGGTATTTTACTGAGATAGTACAGGAGAATATACAAAGAAAAGAGATATATGTGCTGCAGGAGGGAGATAAAATTCCCTCCTGTAGAAGTATTTTGGGAGAAACAGAGACAGATGAAATGAGGTTTGAGAGCCATGAGGATAATTATTGCTGGCAACGGAAAAATGGGGGCAGCATTGACAAGGCAGCTGGCCGCAGAGGGAGACGATCTCACATTGATCGATTCCAATCTGAAAGTATTGGAATCCAGCGAGGAGCGATATGACATTATGGTAGTCCATGGAAATTGTGCTTCCATGGAGGTGCTGCTGCAAGCAGGAGTAAAGGAGGCAGATCTTTTGATTGCCATGGCAGGGGCTGACGAGGTAAATTTGCTTTGTTGTATGACTGCCCATGGTCTAAATGCCAACATTCATACCATTGCCAGAGTATGTAATCCAGAGTATACCAACCAAATTTATGTCATGCGCGATAAGTTTGCGCTGTCTAT
>CANRZC010000053.1 GCA_947644185.1 uncultured Acetatifactor sp. | reverse complement strand
CAGTCCATATTTGTTCTCTATGGCAATCAGGATCCTTCCGCCTGGGGCCAGGTGAGACATGAGTGTCTTCAAGTAGCTCTCATAGGGAGTGTCACCTTCCATATAGACCTGTCCGTACTCAAACACCCCTATGAGACAGATATAATCAAAGTCCCTGGGCAACAGGGGCTCTATATCCTTAAAATTCCCCACATGGATGGTGATATTATCCCATTCCCTATGCCGCCAGGCATTGATCAGGCTGCGTTTTTTGGAGAGATCCACACAGGTCACCGAAGCCGCTTTCCTGGCCAACGCCCCTGTGATGGCACCGCATCCGCTGCCTACCTCCAGCACCTTCGGGCGGTCTGTTGTCTCTCCCGTACCCATTCCGTCCATGGGCACCCAGTCCACAATGTTCTCCCGCAGGGGAGACAAATGATACAAAACCGGCCAGCTCATCCGCTCCTCAATCACGGCCCCATACTCTGCTGGGGTCCTGTTTTTCACAATGTCCAGAAGCTCATCCTCGATGGCACCGTCACAATAAAGATCCTCTCCTGAATACTTGCTGTAGTCCAGTGTAACCTTCCCAATTAACTCTGTCATCCCATTCCTCGTTCTCTCAATCCGATTCTTTTGTTTCGGGAAACAAGCTTTCAGCGTTCCCCTTCGAAGACGCCGCGTCCCGCACCTCCACTACAGAATCCATGTCATAGTATCCCACTGTGTTCTTGTCTGAGACCACAGTCACATCCAATGCATCATAGAGTCTATGATACACCTCAAAGGTATCCCCATTGTATCCCGTGACTCCCATGGAAAGCAGATATTCTCCCCCCTGAAGGCTCATCTTCTGGGTAAATGTGATATCCTTCACCTGTCCTGGCTCCACGCTTTCTAAAAATGCCTTCTCCACCATGGAATTGGTCCCTGTGATCTCTGTGCCCATAACATTCTTAAAGGTAAAGGCAAAAATCGGAGCGGGCACATGGGCCTCAAAAGCCACCCGCATGTGCAGTGTAAAAAAGGTTCCCTTCATCACTGCAGTGGTTTCCGTGCCATTTTCGTCTGTGAGATAATAGGAGATAATTTTGGCCTGGCCATTGCCATATTCTAATGCGTCTGGGTTCACTGCGCCACCAGGTGCCTGTCTGTCCTGCTCTGGGATCTTTCTCTGCTTTACATCCTCCAGGAAATCCACATGCTCCTGATTGCTGTGGATTTCATACTGTCCCACCAGCACGCGCTTGTAAATGTCTATCATTTCTTTTGGGGCGCCCTCTCCCAAAAGCTCTCCTTTGTTTAAAAGGAACACCCTGTCACAGTATTTGCTGATAGCGCTTAAATCATGACTGACAAATACAATGGTCTTGCCCATCTCCTTGAATTCTTCGAATTTATGGTAGCATTTCGCCTGAAAAAACACATCCCCCACCGAAAGGGCCTCGTCCACAATCAGGATTTCCGGTTCGATGTTAATGGCCACAGCGAAGGCAAGTCGCACAAACATACCGCTGGAATAGGTCTTTACCGGCTGATTTACATAATCTCCGATATCAGCAAACTCCAGGATCTCCGGCAGCTTGTCGTCAATCTCTTTATCCGTAAAGCCCATCATGGTGCCATTTAAATATACATTCTCTATGCCGTTGTACTCCTGGTTGAAGCCAGCCCCCAGCTCTAACAGCGCAGAAATACGGCCGTCCACTTTCACTTGCCCTGCAGTGGGATTCAGCACCCCTGTAATAATCTTCAGTATGGTGGACTTTCCAGATCCATTGGTGCCAATGATACCCACAGTCTCGCCTCTGCGGATACACAGGCTCACCCCATTTAACGCATAGTGCAGCTTATAGGACTGCTTCCTCCCCAGTCCAAAGGCGTCCTTCACCCGGTCTCTGGTCTTGTCATAGAGCTTGTACACCTTTACCAGATCCTTGATTTCGATTGCAGGGAGCGCTACCTCCTGCACTTGTATCTTGCTTTCCCTATTTTCCATGATACCTCTGTTTCTCCGCAAGCTCCCACTTCTGTGCTCTTACTCACTCCCGATACATGTAATGGAATTTTTACCATACCAGGAAGCCATAAACCGATTCTCCTCTGCCTGGGGGTCTTCCTTCAGATCCCCTATACAGAGAAACCATGGTTTATAAACATACGGCTCTACGATTACATCTGGACCACTGTTTGCAATGGTTTCCAGCCTGTTTTGATACTCCTGATAAAAATTATAGGCAAATCCTGTGTGCACAAAATAGTATGCCCCATAAGAAGAATAACACCCAGCCTGGCTCCTGGACAGAAACGCGAAAATAAACAGCATACATGCCCCTACTAGACCATAGAACCACCAATAGACGCCTCTGTAGGAAACGGTCTGTCCTTTTACCTCCCGCACCCGTCGCAGCCACCCCAGCCAATACACCTCGTTTAGCACCAGCAGAAGCTGGTATGTAATTTTTACACAATTCAGCACCCTGCCATAGCCGCCATGTCCCATAGCGTACAGAGTAGGGGTAAATCCCGTGGCATAGAGGCAAAAGGATCCCGCCAATACAAGGCCTGGAAGCCTGAAGTTGCACTTTGTCTTTCCTAACATATACCAGATAATGGGCGCCAGCAGCACCAAAATAGCCAGGGTAATCCAACCGGAAAACACTCCCAAATGGGTAAATGCCTCTAAAAAGGAGCGAAGGACAGCCTCCACTGGAGGATAGCCCCATCCCACATAATGGCTGGCCCGAGCCTGGTTTCCAGGTGCCGATACATTTACAAAAAAACCATACCCGTAAATGGCCAGAGAGGGCAACAGCAACAGGGTTCGCCTGCTGCGCAGAAATACGCCCCCAAATAGCGCCAGTCCCAGTCCTATCAAAATACCCTGGAGTGCTGAGACATAGGTGCCACCTGCCACCAGAACCGCCCCCACCATCGTCCATAAAACCAGCAGCACCGTCCTGACCTTGCCGGCCTTTTGCATCAGTCGCAGCCATGCCGCAGTCAAAAGCAGCAGAAAGGAGTGCATTCCCACATAACTCATGCCGCCTACATACCAGTAGAAGCCCTGTTGGGGGGAATAGAGCAGCACCACTACCATGGCCGCCATAATAGCCTGCATGGCAATACAGGATGTCCAATCTGCCTGGAGCACATCCCGGACCAATACCTTGACCAGCGTCATTACAGATAAGGGCAAAAGCAGAATTAGGAATATTACGCCAAACTTGTAATACTCTTCTCCCCATATGGCAGGCATGAGTGCATTCAGAAAGCTTGCAGAGTAAGTTCCCTGCCATGCATACCAGTTGGTCCTTGCGCAGTACCATGCCCCCTGTAAAGCACTTTTTATGCTTCTGTCCAGCACCAAGAAATTCTTCACGATCCCTCCGAAGCTGTAGTCGTCATAGTAAGGCACCGAGTAGCACGCCAGCCGCAGCAAGGGTATCAGCAACAGCACAAATGCCACCACTGCCAATCCCGCCACCAGCCTCATATCTGGCTTCCATTTCATCACTCTTTTCATGTTGACTTTCCCAGCCTCCTTATAGCACATCTGCAAAATGGGTCTTCAGCCGCTTGAAAACTGCCACCCCAATGCCAAACAGGACCACTGTCACAATCCAGAAGTACATGGTGGAAAAGAAATCCTCAAAAAACCATTCTTTTCCGTAAATGGCACTGCGATACCCATTCACAATATACACCAGTGGATTCAGCTTCAAAATCACCACCCATTTTTTGGGGGCATTCTCCAGATTCCACAGAATGGGGGTGGCCCAGATTCCGATCTGCAATGCAATATTGATAATCTGACTCAGATCTTTGAAAAAGACCACAATAGAACAGGTAGTATAGCACAATGCAAGCACAAAGATAAACAGGCAGATGCTGTAGTAAAGGATCTGTGTGGTATAGATGGTGGGATAATAGCCGTAAAGAGCCGCTACTACCAACAGTACCCCCACAAAGAACACATGGATAAAGGTGGCGGCAATAATCTTGATAATAGGCAGAATGCTGATTTTGAATACAACCTTTTTCACCAGGTAATCGTACTCCCGCAGTGCATTGGTGCCATTGTTCAATGCCTCATTAAAATAAAACCAGGGCACCAGACCACCTGTGAGAAACAGCACAAAGGGCACATTCTCCACCCCTCGTCCTGCACCGCCCATGAGTTTGTCGAAGACAATGTAATACATGGCCACAGTCACTACTGGCTGGGCCAGAGCCCACACTGCCCCCATGTAGGAGCCTGCGTAGCGTTTCCTGAAATCATTCTTTGCCAATTTCCAGATCAGGTGTCTGCTCTGATACAGCTCCACCGGTATGGTGGTAAATTTCTCGTACCATTTGGCAAAGACAACACAGGCCACAAAAATCATCGTACAGGAAAGAATCTTTTTCAACAGCTCCTCCCCTGGATCCGCGCTGGGACCAGGGTTTTGATGTATGATGATAATCAGGGCCATGCATAGGCCTGCCAGGGAAAATATGGCGATTCCGCCTTTTTTGCTCAGCTTCATGTCCTACCTCTTAAAACTGTCCAAACCGCCCCAGTTCTTGTCCCGCTCTAGCATCACCAGCTCCATTCCCTCTGGAATGGGCCATTCAATGCCGATGGCAGGGTCATCATAGACAATCCCTCCCTCATCGCCTGGATGGTAAAAGTCTGTGCATTTGTAACAAAATTCCGCATAATCTGACAGCACTAGATACCCGTGGGCAAAATTCTTTGGCACAAAGAACTGCTTTTTGTTCTCCTCAGACAGCAGGACACCGTACCACTTGCCAAAGGTAGGGGACCCCTCCCTCAAATCCACTGCCACGTCAAATACCTCCCCTCGGATGGCACGCACCAGCTTGTCCTGGGGAAATTGTTTCTGGAAATGAAGCCCTCGCAAAACCCCCCGTCTCCCGGAGGACTGATTGTCCTGGACGAACACCTGGGGAATCCCGGCCTCCTTATATGCTTCATAGTGATAGGACTCATAGAAATATCCCCTGGCATCACCAAATACCGCAGGGGTGATAACCTTCAGCCCCTCTATCCCACATGTCTCCACCTGAATCTTTCCCATCTCGCAAACCTCTCCTTCCCTTATCCTTCTATGTTCCTGGCCTATGGCGCCAGATAGCTGACATTCATGTCCACATTTCCCGCAATGCCGTCCACAGTTCCTTTGGAGGTATACTGCCACATATGGTAATACCCCTGATACAGCGGCGCACTTCGGTACTCTGCCAACCAGATACAATAGTTCTCCAGCTTCTGTGTATATAGATTGTTATTGTACCAATTCCGGCTGGCGTAGACCCCCGCTGTGTAACCGGCATTGGCAATGGTACGGCAAAAGGCCTCGCACACCAGGGTCCTGGTGTCCACGTCCAAATTGTCCGCCCGTCCATTTCCACCTGCGCCCTCGGTATCGATAAACACAGGATAGTCCAAATGATATTCCCTGATGAGTGCCAGCACCGCAGAGGCCTCCTCCACGGCTTCCACCTCGTTCACTGCCTGGGTAAAAAAATATACACCCACAGGGACACCGCTGGCAGCAGCACCGCGCATATTGGCCACAAAGCAGGAATCCTCCACCAGTCCGCCGGTGGTGGAGCCTCGGTAGCCAGCTCGAATAATGGCAAATTCCACACCAGCATTCTTCACTCTGTCCCAGTCAATCTCACCGTTCCATTTGGACACGTCTATGCCCACTTTGGAATTGGCTGTGGATTTCTGCAGTTTTTGGATTTCTGTCTTGTCAGCATCCGCCACAGCGTCTGCCACAGCAGTATCCTCCTCCTGCACATTAATGTCCGCCTCTGTCAACAGCAATAGGGATATATCATCAATGGCCACATACTCCACCTTATCCTTCACCCGCACCTTTGTCTCGTTGTTTGGCATCCGATACCCTTCCATGGGCATCAGCTCCACATAATACTCTCCAGCCGCCAAATCTCCGATATAGATAATGCCGTCCTTATCCAGATCCTTGTATTCTCCCAGCCCCTCCAGCTTTACGAAAAAGCTCTGTCCTGTGACTAAATTCCCCTGGCTGTCCACAATCTGAATGCGCAGATCCTTCTCCACAGAGGTGACCACCATGGACAGTCTGTTGGCATTGTCCTTCGCCGCTTCCAATATGGGGTTACTCTCTGGGTCAAAAAAGGTGTCGTCCCTCAGAAAGGCGGATAGGTCATTGCCTATCTGCCCATTCACCACACCGTTATTTTCTGTGCCAGCCTCACTGCCTGAGGATTCTTCTGTGTTTTGGGGCCTTGGAGTTCCCGCTGGTGCCCCGTTCCCGCCTGTATCCCTGTTGGTATACAGCACCAATAGAGATACCAGCAAAATCACACTCAGTGAAGCTAGGATTGCCATCCTGCGCAGTTTAGAGTCCATTTGCTACCTCTACCAGATACGCTCCATAATTTGTCTTCATCAAGGGTTGGGCCAGAGCAAGCAGCTGTTCCTTGTCAATAAAGCCTCTCTTATAGGCAATTTCCTCAATGCAGGAAATATAAAGCCCCTGCCGTTTCTGGAAGGCTGCCACAAAGTCTGCCGCGTCCAAAAGGGAATCATGATTTCCCGTGTCCAGCCATGCAAAGCCCCGGCCTAAAGTCTCCACCCGAAGGGTCCCCCGGCGCAAATATTCGTTGTTGATGCTGGTGATCTCCAGCTCCCCTCTCTGAGAGGGCTTTACAGACCTTGCAATTTCTACCACGTCGTTGTCATAAAAATACAGCCCTGGCACGGCATAATTGCTTCTGGGGTTTTCGGGCTTCTCCTCAATGGAGAGAGCCTTGCCGTTCTCGTCAAACTCCACCACCCCATACTCCCTGGGGTCCCGAACATAATATCCGAAAATGGTAGCGCCCTTCTCTCTGGATGCCACCTCCTTCAGCACTTTGGAAAAGCTCTGTCCGTAAAAGATGTTATCCCCAAGCACCAGCGCCACCCGGTCAGCGCCGATAAAGTCCGCCCCTATGAGAAAGCTTTCTGCCAGGCCTCTGGGCTGTTCCTGTACCGCATAGGACAATTCCATGCCCAGCTGATGTCCATCCCCCAAAAGCTCCTGAAACACAGGAAGATCCCTGGGTGTGGAGATAATCAAAATCTCCCGGATCCCTGCCAGCATCAGTGTGGACATAGGATAATAGATCATGGGCTTATCGTACACTGGCATAATCTGTTTTGATACTGCCTTTGTCAAAGGATAGAGTCTGGTGCCAGATCCGCCTGCCAATATAATTCCCTTCATAAAAGTCCTCCCTTTTCCTCTTTTTCTACTGCACAGTCTACAGAATCGAGTAGGGGAATGCCCTTCTCCACTACTCGCCGCGCGGCCCGCACGCCGCCTAAGCGGCATATTACCTTTGTGCGGGCCTGTGCATAAAAAAGTGCCGCAAGAGAGCGGCACTTAAAAGTTGCTTCGCAACTTTGCCGGCGTTACTTTTGCGTAGAACTTTCCTATAATATAAAAACGCGCCAAATGGGAACGATGTGATTCGTCCCCATTTTTCAATTCCTTACTTTTCGTACATGTCAGCGTAATACTTCTGGTAGTCACCACTGGTCACATTTTTCATCCAGTCCTCATGTGCAAAGAACCATTCGATAGTCTTGCGGATACCTTCCTTGAACATGGTCTCCGGGTACCACCCTATCTTTGACTTGATCTTATCCGGTGCAATGGCATATCTGCGGTCATGTCCCTTGCGGTCCTCCACATAGGTTATCAGGTCTGTGGTCACATGTGCCTTTCTGGGGTCCTCATCCGACAGCATCTCCTGGAGGGTTTCGATGATAATGTGGATGATTTCGATATTCTGTTTCTCATTATGTCCGCCTACATTGTAGGTCTGGAACAGCTCTCCCTGCTCCTGCACCATGTCAATGGCCTTTGCATGATCCTCCACATAGAGCCAGTCTCTGACATTTTTGCCATCGCCGTATACGGGAAGCTTTTTCCCCTGTAAGCAATTGTTGATAATCAGGGGGATCAGCTTTTCCGGGAACTGATAGGGGCCATAATTGTTGGAGCAGTTGGTGATATTGGCCGGGAAATGGTAAGTATCCATATAGGACTTCACCAGCATGTCCGCCCCAGCCTTACTTGCAGAATAAGGGCTGTGGGGATCATAAGGCGTAGTCTCATAGAAAAAGGCATTTTCATCGTCTGGCAGGGATCCATACACCTCGTCTGTGGACACGTGCAAGAATTTCTTGTCCGGCTTAAAGCTTCCGTCTGGCAGCTCCCAGGCCGCCTTTGCGCAGTTGAGCATCACTGCAGTGCCAAGCACATTGGTCCGCACAAACACTTCCGGGTTGCGGATGCTCCTGTCCACATGGCTCTCCGCCGCGAAATGTACTACGCGGTCAATGTCATTTTCAGCAAAAATCCGGGATATAGCCTCCTTATCACAGATATCTGCCTTTACAAAGGTATAGTTAGGCCTGTTCTCCACCTCTTTTAGATTCTCTAAGTTTCCTGCATAGGTCAAGAGGTCTACATTAATGATGCGGATTTCGTCACCATATTTTCGAAACATGTAGTGAATATAATTGGAGCCGATAAAGCCGGCGCCTCCTGTCACAAGATAAGTACGCATTTTTCTCTCCTTCCTGTAAATGAGCTGATATTAGTATAACATAAACATCTAGAAAACATGCTTTACGGCGACAGCCTTTCAAAATGGTAAAGGATAAAGGGGTATTTTCCCAGCTGCTGTTCTCCATAGTTTGCTGTGATGGTGTAACCCATTTCCGTCACCGCCTGGACGGCATTGTCATCCAGAAGGCCAGGGGAGCAATACCACACATCATCTGAAGTGGCCATGGAGTAATTGCCATTGATAATTTCTGCCTCAGGGAAATAGTAGCGGAGCACGGTCCACCCAATATGCTGAATGCCATTGCTCACAAACTGGGTGTCTTCGTCTGTTTCTCCGATGTAATACAGAATCTCCTCTGTCCTTGCGTCCTCATACTCCACTTTTGTCTTATAACTCTGAAAGTTCTCTATGCCTTTGACCAACAGAACGGCCAAAATCAGTACCAGCGCCCCTTTTCCCCAATTAGCCAGCTGTGCTCTGGAAAAGGTAAGGTGCTCAAGCACACGCTTTGAGCCTGCCACTAGCATAATCGCTGTAATAGCGCAGAGCGGGTACAGATACCTGCCTGTCACAAGAGGTGTCATAAACACACTGATCCCATAGGAAAAAATCAATGTTCCCACTATGGTCAGCAGGCCCACTGCCAAAAGATAGGTTTCTGTGGACCAATTTTTAATGGACGGCACTTTAATGCGAATCAAGAGCTTCTCTTCTTTTTTCTCTGTCTGGAAGAAAGAAGATTCTGTGAGAAACAGTATCAATGCTATCACCAGCAAAAAGCCCAAAATCAGTTTGCTCATGCTAGCTCCACAGCCTATCATGGTAAAGCTTTTTCCGATGCCCTCGATCTCTGTCATCCACCAATTTCTGCTGACGCTTTCTGTGGCGCGAAACAGCTGGCTCAGCCAGGGCACATAGATAGCGATAAATGCCACCATTGCCACCACAGCTTTTATCCATGTCCGTCCCCTGTACCGCAGATGGGTGGCAACCCCTGCCACGAATATCATAATACCCACAGCTACAAGAGCGTAGTAATGGGAATATGCTGCAATCTCCGCCCAGAATACCATGCCAATCCAGCCCGCCACCTTGCTGCCATTCAATATGCGGGACACACAGTAGTAGCATCCTGCCACACCCAGGAAAGCCAGTGCGTACATTCGGATCTCCATGTTGTATTCCAGACAGGGGGCTGACAGGCCAGATATCATCACAAAAAAAGCTGCCGGCAAATTGCCGTAACGCTTGCGCAGCAAAGTAACCGCCCACAGAATCCCTATGCAGAAGGGCACGAAGGATGCAAAATGATACACGGGAATAGAATAGCCAAACAGCTCTGCAAAGGCTTTTAGCCACAGAAAATGCAGGGGCGGATGGTTCTCCTCCAGTGTCAAAATCTGAAAAATACCGTCCAGTCCATTTCGTATGGCATTGCAGGAATAAGCCTCATCCCCCCATACCACATTGTCGAACATCAGGCTGAAGTTCAGGCCTATCACCAGCGCTGCCAGCAAATACAGGCCCACTGGGAACAAAATTTTCCTGCAAAAGGTTACAATTCCTAACTGGCGATAGTTTTCCCACTCTACCGCCACTCTTATCTTCCCTGTGGTATATACCCACTCTGCCCCAGCTACAAGCCCAGCCGATACAGCCTCTAAAAATGCATATTTCAGTGCAAACATAGGAGACTTATCTATCTTTTCCAAAAGAGAAGTTCCCTCATCGCATAAAAACACCATAATGACACTGGTAAGCAGTGTGGTCAACAGAGCATAGATCACATACCGCAATATTGTCTGCCTTGCTGTCAAATTCTCTTCCTTTTTGTACAGCCTTCGGATTATCAGAGGTATCACGGGCATCATAAGCCCAAAAATCAAAGCTTGCATTTTTCTGCGTCTTCTCCTTTATCTTCCACAGCTTGTCCTCATACAGCATGAAAAGGATGACTGTGACAGCCATCCTTTTTCTAGGTCGGTTTAATAGCCAAGGTAGCTGATATTCATATCTACATTACCGCTAATGCCATTGACACTGCCGGTAGATCTGTACTGCCACATACTCTATCTCCTGCCCTTCTAAATAGAGCCGCTTAAAAATTTCCAG
>CANRZC010000052.1 GCA_947644185.1 uncultured Acetatifactor sp. | reverse complement strand
AAACCCCTGGTTTTGAGGGCCTCTGCCCGTAACTTGCGGTAAAGATGGTATAATGTTGACACAGAAGCACATTGTGAATGGAGCGGATAGGAGTTTTTAGAAAGTGAAAAGAGTTACCTTTAGGGATAGATTCATCATAGGAGAGATTGCCACCATCGGCCTGGCGGAAGTCTCACATCTGGCAGCTATTTTTTTAAAGCTGTCATTTACAGACTGTGCCTTGCTGTTTGGGGTATTGTGGGGCATTTTGGCTGTGGCAGGGATAGGATATCTGCTGGTGAGGAGGAAGGCCATTTTCACGAAAAGGGAAGATAAGCCAAGGCCCAGCGCCCTAAAGGGACTGGATGCCTCCATGAGACTTTTATTTGCGATATTTGCCCTGATGGTAGTTTTGCAGCTTATTTTTATGGGTATGGGGAATGCTATCTATAGAAAAGGAGACATAATGGCGGAGACTGTGGAAAGCTTTTTGGTTTCTGACAGCATCTACCAGATCAATCCCATGACTGGTCTGCCCTACGGTGAGGGTATGCCACTTCGCCTGAAAATACTGTGTCTGCCTGTACTGTATGGGAGTCTGTGCAAATGGACAGGCTTGCCCACTGCACTGATGATTCAAAAAATCATACCAATGATAGTCTTATTGAGCAGTTATGTCTCCTTTTCAATGCTTGCCAAGGCATTATTTCCTGAGGATGGGAGAAAGAGACTGTGGTTTCTGCTGCTGGTATCCATTCTTCTGTGGGTGGGGGCATACCGCTATGGCATGGAGGGATTTAATCTGTTGTGCTGCGGCTGGCGGGGAGTGGCTATCCGCAGTGGCGTGCTCTTGCCATGGGTATTCTCATTGTGCCTGCGGCGCAGATGGTTTGGTATCGTGCTGAGTGTGTTGGCAGAGGCATGTATCGTGTGGACATTCTATGGCTGTGGCATTTGTCTGGCAGCAGCTATGGGCATGGCGGCAATAACCGGATTTGCAAAAAGGGCTAAGCACAGAGGGGCTGTGGGCAGCAGGGATAAGGAGGATGCAAAATGACAGAACTCCTTCGAAATGCCAATTTGGGATGGGCGGACTACAAGAGCAGCGGGAAAATGGCAGCTTTGCTATTGGTAATTCTCTTTTTTCTCTGGTTTACGGGAAAGGGGAAGGAGCAGAGGAGCTTTCTGCTCTACTCTACTGTGACTTGCATTTGCTGTATCCTGCCAGTGACAGCAGTTATACTGATGGTCTATCAGACAAAATTTTACGATTACCAGTGGATCTGGAGCCTGGTGCCCATGACGGCAGTGACGGCCTATGGACTTACAGTGTTTCTGGCAGGACAGTGGGAGAAGAGAGAGGCTGGAGGCAGGAGAAAAGCACTGCCAGTGACACTTGTATTGCTTTTGGCCATACTGCTGTGCGGAAATCTGGGAGGAAATGGTGAGCAGCGGGAGCAAAGGGATGAGGAAAGGGAAAAAGCTTACGCTGTGGCACAGATGCTTTCGGAAACCTGGCCACAGGAGGATATCTGCCTTTTGGCACCCCAGAAAATATTGGAGTATATCAGAGAGGCAGATGGAAGCATACGGCTTGCCTATGGCAGGAATGTGTGGGATTCCTCTCTAAATGCATATACGTATGATACTTATGATGAGAGGGTATATGACCTGGCTCAGTGGATGGACTGGGTGGAGCAGTCTACATGGGTCTGGATGCCGGAGACAGACAGGGAGGAAATGTTTGCCACATTGAAGGACCGGGTGCAAGACGCGGTGGAGATGGGCATTAATTGTATCCTGCTCCCTGTGGAAGTGCCTGCAGAGATGATAGAGCAGATAGAGGCGGTGCTGGGGATAGAGGCCCAGGCGCTGGGGAATTATTTTGTTTTCCCCTGTTTTAAAAGAGAAACTTAAGGAGTGTGGTCTGACGTGCAGACCATGGGAAAAGAGGAACGCTATGGATGAGCTGGTCAGCATCATCGTGCCTGTGTACAATGCAGAGAACTATATTGCAGAGACAATTGCCTGTGTGACAGCGCAGACTTATACAGAGTGGGAGCTTCTGCTGGTGGAGGATTGCAGCAAGGACAAAAGTCTCTCTGTCATAGAACAGTGCTTAGAGGAGCAGAGGGACAACCGGATACGTCTGATCCGGCAGCCTACCAACATGGGAGCAGCCAAAGCCAGAAACAGAGGGATAAAAGAGGCGAGGGGAAGATATATTGCCTATTTGGATGCAGACGATCTATGGGTACCGGAGAAGCTGGAGAAGGAGCTGCAGTTTATGCGGGAAAAGGAAGCTGCCTTTGTCTTTACTGGCTACGAGTTTGCAGACGAACAGGGCAGGGGCACAGGGAAGGTGGTCCATGTACCAGATATGCTGTGCTATCGGCAGGTTTTGAGCAATACCACCATTTTTACCACCACTGTTATGTTTGACACTGCTAAGATTGACAGAGAATTACTGGAGATGCCAGCGGTCAAAAGTGAGGATACAGCCCTATGGTTTCGGGTATTGCGGGAGGGGTATACAGCCTATGGCCTGGACGAAAATCTGGTGCGATACAGGCGCTCAGGGAACACGCTTTCCGCCAATAAGCTGGAGGCATTGCGGCGAATCTGGCATCTTTATCGCCGAAACGAAGGATTGAGTGTTCCGCGCAGTGCCTGGCATTTTTGCTTTTGGGCAGTCAGAGCTGTGAAGAGAAGGCTGTAGTAATAGGGGAGGAGAATGCCGTGAATTTGAATACCAATGAAAAGAAGCTGAGACAAAGGGAGTCCTTTAAGAGGCTGATCAATCTGGGGCTGACCGCAGTGTGCCTAGGGTTAGAGATAGGACTGTTTGCTTATTACTGGGAGATACAGTTTAGATGGAGCGTGGTGGAGCCTCTGCGAAGGTTTCAGGGCAAGGGGAATTTGCTGGAAATCTCTATCTATGGTGTTATCCTGTTCTTACTTTCTTCCATGTACGGCGGGATTCGTCTGGGCTATCTGAAGAATGTAGAATTGATTTTCTCCCAGGTGTTTGCTACCCTGATGGCAAATATCTTTATTTATGCAGAGCTTTCCGTTATGGCAGCAGAGCCCTTTGTGGTAGATGTGTTCATTGTCATGATGATAGCGCAGACAATAGTGGTCATTGTGTACATCAATGTGGCAAACAGAGTCTACCGTGCTATTTTTCCCCCTCGTAAGCTTCTGTTGATTCATGGGGACAGGCCTGTAGAAAATATTTACCGTAAATTTGAATTGCGCCGGGACAAATATATCATCACCAAAACAATCCATGTGGAGGAAGGGTTTGACACTGTCTGCAAAACCATTGTAGAGTCCTACGAAAAGGGAGAGTGCAATGCGGTGGTATTGGGCGACATCTCCGTAGTAGAGAGGGCCCCTCTGATAAAATTTTGCTATGGACATTCTATCCGCTTCTACCTGCTGCCGAAGATAACCGATGTGATACTGATGGGGGCGGAGGAGCTGCATGTATTTGACAGCCCTATGCTTCTGACCAGGGAATATAGTCTTACAGTGGAACAGCGAATTGTGAAGAGATGCATTGATGTGGTGGGGGCGCTGATATTGCTTGTGCTGGCCTCTCCCTTTATGCTGCTGACGGCCCTGGCCATCAAACTGTACGACGGCGGTCCTGTGTTGTATAAGCAGGTGCGGTGTACCTTGAATCAAAGGGAATTCTACATCATGAAATTCAGAAGCATGCGGACAGATGCGGAGAAGGATGGTGTGGCCAGACTGGCCCAGAAGGGGGATAATCGGATCACCCCTGTGGGGAAAGTGATCCGCAAATGCAGATTAGACGAGCTGCCCCAGTTGGTAAACATTCTAAAGGGCGACATGTCCTTTATCGGCCCAAGGCCAGAGCGGCCGGAAATCATTGCCCAGTATCTGGAGATTATGCCAGAGTTCGCCTATCGGATGAAGGTTAAGGCCGGGCTGGCTGGCTTTGCCCAGGTGTATGGAAAGTACAATACATCTCCCTATGACAAGTTAAAGCTGGATCTAACCTATATTGAAAACTACTCTGTCCTGCTGGACATCAAATTAATGCTGCTGACATTAAAGATTCTGTTCTGGCCTGACAGTACCGAAGGCGTGGAGAATGAGCAGATCACAGCCCTTCGGGAGGAACAGAGAAAGCGCCAGGAGAGACAGGACAAAAAGGAAGAGGAGTGATATGTGGAAGGGATATTATGGGAAGGAGCCGTTTGATCTGCGACTGACAATACTGCGCATGTTATATAAGCTGCCACTTATAGTCATTGTCACACTTTTGGGCACAGTGATATTTGGAGGCGGATATTATGTCAAAAATACCATACTGCGGGGAGAAAGGCTCTATAGAGCCACATCTGTCTATCATGTGGAATATGCAGTGGAAGACCCAAAGGATGTTGCAACCATATATGTGAATGAGACCAGCTGGAATACGTATATGCAGTCCCAAATGTTCCTGGATGCTGTGCAGGGGTGTCTGGCCCAGGCAGGCGCAGGCCACATGAGCGATCAGGAAGTGGCAGGTACCATGCAAGCCAGTGTAGAGTCGGATCTGAGAATGCTTTCTACCAGCATTACCTCGGACAGCCCGGAAAAGAGCGTGGAAATCGCACAGGCTGTGGAGGCTGCTTTGACTGGGGAGCTGGCTAATGAGCTCAGTGAAATTAACTACATCACCGTGGTGGATCCGGGGGATACCGGGGAGGAGGTGCTTCCAGATATGCGAGTGGGCAGAGCCTTTGGGCTCAGCGCCCTACTGTCTGGCTTCTTTGTCATTGTGATTCTGCTCTTGAAGGAGATCGGAGACGACGCAATCTGGCTGCCTGACTCTATCTGGAAACGCTATGGTGTCAGGACAGTGGGGACTGTGGAGAGCAGAGAGCTGGCTGAAAATGTGACATATTTTTTTGCAAAAGCTGCCAGGATTGCTGTCTGTGAGGTTCAAGAGGGCATAGATTCTGAGAAAGTGCTGCAGAAGCTCAGGGAGGCATGTCCAGAGGTGGTCAGTGATGAATGGTTTGCCGTAGAATCGCCGCTTCAAGACCCCAAAGTGGCAAGGCAGCTCCGGGAGGCAGAGGGGGTTTTGCTGGCAGTGAAAGCCGGATGCCATGGGGGCAGGAAGCTGGAGCGAGTTTTGGAGTACCTAAAGCAGCAGGATTGTCCGGTGACAGCGGCAATTCTCTGGGAGGCAGATGAGAGACTGCTCCGAAGATATTACTTTTGCAGCATACCAACGGAGAGAATAGGATGAGAGTACAGATACTGGCATCTGTGATGAATGAGGAGCCTATGACGCTTTTGGACCGGATGGGACTGGAGTCGGATGCTGTCATCATCAATCAATGCCATAGGCTTGGATATGAAAAAATAACATACAAGGGGCATCAGGTGCAGTTTTTTTCCTTCCCAGACAGGGGGGTGGGAAGAAGCCGCAATGAGGCTATTTTACGGGCGGATGGGGATATCTGCGTTTTTTCGGATGCAGATATTGTGTATGAGCCGGGATATGCAGAGAAAATAGCCACTGAGTTTGAGAACAATCCCAAGGCAGATATGATACTGTTTAATGTAATCGTGGAGGAGGCCCGCAGGACCTACCATATCACAGAGCGCCGGAGAGTCCATTGGTACAATTGCGGCAGGTATGGAGCGGTAAGCTTTGCCCTGCGCAGGGATAGCCTTCTCTCCTCCGGCGTCACCTTCTCCTTGCTGTTCGGGGGAGGGGCAAAGTACGGAAGTGGTGAAGACAGCTTGTTCTTAAAAGAGTTTATGGACAAAGGATATTCTGTGTACACAGCTCCTGTCACCATCGGCCATGAGGCTTCCGGGGAGTCTACTTGGTTTTCGGGCTACCATGAGAAGTTTTTTCGGGACAAAGGGGTGTTGTACCGGTACCTTTACGGAAAGCTGGCCAGGGTAATGGCCATTCGTTTTTTGCTGGCTCACCGGGCTACACTGTGCACAGAGGTTTCTTTGAGACAGGCCTATCGGTGGATGTCTGAGGGTGTGAGAGGAGTTCCTGAGGAGGACAAAGGCATTGTCTAGATTGCTTGATGCCTGGAAGGACGATAGAAGGGATAGAGAATGGAGTGGAGCGCACTGATTTATATTTTTCTGACTGTCATCACAGTGGCGCTGGGGCTGTGCGTGGACAATCGGGACTATGTAGCTGACTATATGAGGGGAGGCCGCAGATATCTTTCCTGGTTTGGCACAGAGAAAGGAAATGGGCTGCGGGAACGACAACAGGCCAGAAACTGGATCGCCATGGCGGCAATTTATTGCCTTATGACAGGAGTGTCAGCTTGCAGAATTGCTGTGGGCAATGATTATTGGGTCTATCGGGACAATTTCAAATTGATTGCCCAGAATCGCCATGTGGCCTCAGAATTTGGCTTTAACTTTATTGTGAAATGGCTGCAGGGCCTGTTTGGCTATGACAATTATCTGCCAATCTTCGCCTTTTTTTCCATTGTGACAGTTTGGTTTTTTGTGAAGGCCCTTCATGATCAGGGGCGGTATTTTGCTTTTTCGCTCTATCTGCTGATGACAGGAGGATATTACTTTAATAGCCTGAATTCTGTCAGATATTATATGGCCTTGGCCATTGCCCTTTTTTCCATGAAATATGTACTTCGAAGAGAATTCGGGAAATTCATCCTGACCATACTGGCAGCAGCGCTGTTCCACAAGTCCGCACTGCTTGTGATTCCAGTATATTTAGTGGCATATTTTCTTGCTGCAGCGCCCTTGAAGAGATGGCATTATGTGGTGGGCACGGTTTTTTTGGGGAGTTTGGCTTTTGGACAAAAGCTATATCGGGAGATTATTTTCTTCTTCTATCCCTTTTACCGAAACTCTGCATTTGACAATGGAGAGCTTTCCGTTGCCAATATTTTGAAATGCGTCTGTGTGCTGGCGCTCTGCCTGATCTGCTACCGACAGAGCCTGCGGGAGAACGTGATCAATCGCTTTTACTTTTTTCTCAATGTGATTGGCCTGGTGGTCTATTGCTGCGGCTCTTTTATTCCAGAGGTGTCCAGAGTGGGATATTATATGATCATATCTCAGGTGTTTTTGGTGCCAGAGCTTTTGGCGTGGATGCCATGGAAATGGCTGCGCAGGCTAGGCTACTTGGGCGTAATCGGCGCATTTGGATGTTACTTTTTCTTGCTGTTAAAAGGCATGTATGCCGTGGACGTAAGATTATTGCCGTATCGGAACTGGATTTTTAATTGAGAGGCGGAGGGCCCATGAAGGTTTTGTGGTTATGTAATATCGTATTGCCAGCAGCTGCTGATGAGATGGGGATAGAGGCCTCCAACAAGGAGGGGTGGATCAGCGGTATGGCGGAGTCTGTTCTGACTGGGGATAGCAGTATCCGTCTGTCTGTGGCATTTCCACTGCCCCAGAGCAGGATCCCCCAGGGGCAGGAGCTCTATAGTGGTACAGCAAGGGCCAAGGGGGGAGCAGCCTTTTCCTTCTATGGATTTCCTGAAAATGTGAATCAGGCAGAAAAATATGACAAAAGGTTGGAACTGATTCTTCAAAAAGTCGTTTCTATAGTTGAGCCTGATATTGTGCACTGCTTTGGCACAGAATATCCTCATACCCTGGCCATGTGCAGGATTTTTCCCAGAAAGGACAGGCTGCTATTGGGAATCCAGGGCCTCTGTACGGGTATAGCCCAGTGCTATTATGCAGATCTGCCAGAAAATGTAGTTCGCTCTGTGACATTGCGTGATTGGCTGCGGAAGGATAGCCTACGCAGACAGCAGGAGAAATTTGTGTTGCGGGGAAATATGGAGCGTGAGGCTGTAGGATTGGCTGGGCATATCACGGGACGTACCCGCTGGGATAGAATGCAGATAGAGGCCTGGCATCCAGAGGCCCACTACCATGAGATGAATGAAAGTCTGCGGACAGAATTCTATGGCCCAGTGTGGGAGCCCAAACAGTGCGATCCCTATTCCATTTTTATAAGTCAGGGAGACTATCCCCTAAAGGGGCTGCACTACATGCTGCTGGCATTGCCTGCCATTTTGGAGAAATACCCAGGGACAAAGGTGTATGTGGCAGGAAATAATCTGGCGGCATATGACACCTGGAAAGAGAAGCTGAAAATCTCAGCCTATGGGAAATATTTGCGCAGCTTGCTGAAAAAGCAAAAATTAGAAGACAAGGTGATCTTTCTCGGGAAGCTGAACGCAGCACAGATGCGGGACAGATACTTAAGAAGCAGTGTGTTCGTGTGCTGTTCCTCCCTGGAGAATTCGCCCAATTCCCTGGGGGAGGCCATGCTGTTGGGGGTCCCTTGTGTCAGTGCTGATGTGGGGGGGATCTCCAGCATATTTACAGGGGATGTGGATGGGATTTTGTATCAAGGATTCTCTGACAACGGAGGAGACGGCCAGGCTGTTTCCAGGCATCTGGCAGAGGCGGTAATGCAAATGTGGAACAATCCCGGGAAAAGAGACGAATATTGTCGAAACGCAAGACAACATGCGCTGCAAACCCATGATCGACATCGAAATTATCAAAAATTGGTGGAAATATATGAGAAAATCCTGTAGAATAGCTTTCGTATCCAATTACATCAACCATCATCAGATCCCCTTCTGTAATGCGATGAATGAGCTTTTAGAGGGAGGCTTTATCTTTGTGCAGACGCAGCCCATGGAAGAAGAACGGGTGCAGATGGGGTGGCACCAGGAGCGCAGGCCAAAGTATGTGCGCTGCTACTATGAGGAGCCAGAGGCCTGCAGCCAGTTGATCATGGACTGTGATGCGGTATTATTTGGGGGGACGGATGAGGAAAGCTATATTACAGGAAGGCTGGAGGCAGGAAAGCCTGTGATTCGCATCAGCGAACGCCTGTATAAGACAGGACAGTGGAAAGCAATCTCGCCCAGAGGGCTTAGAAAAAAGTATCATGACCATACCAGATATCGGAAAGCGCCTGTGTGGCTGCTGTGCGCGGGAGCCTATGTGGCCTCGGATTTCCATATTGTCAGGGCGTATCCGGGGAAAATGTACTGTTGGGGATATTTCCCAGAGACAAAGCATTACGATATAGATTCTCTATTGAATCAAAAAGGGTACGGAAAAACAAGAATTCCATGCTTGCTCTGGGCAGCCCGGATGATTGACTGGAAGCATCCAGAGCTGCCGGTGGAGACGGCCAGGGCTCTAAAAGAGAAAGGACTGGACTTCCATCTAAACATCATTGGAGACGGAACACTGCGGCCCCAGACAGAGGCCCTGGCAAAGCAGTATGGACTTGGGGACTGTATTTCCTTCCTGGGTTATCAGTCTCCTGAGGCAGTTCGCCGATATATGGAGCAGGCTGATATTTTTCTGTTTACCAGTGACAGACAGGAGGGCTGGGGGGCAGTGGCCAATGAGGCCATGAACAGCGGCTGCGCCCTGGTGGCTGACCATATGATTGGGGCTGTGCCTTATCTGGTGAGAAATGGAGAAAATGGTCTCATCTATCAGGATGGAAAGCGGGAGCAGTTGTCTGCAGCCGCGGAGAAGCTGGTGCGGGACAGGGCTCTTTGCAGTAAACTGGGAAAAGAGGCCTACCGGACCATCACAGAGGTATGGAACGCGGAGAATGCAGCCAGGAGATTGCTAGAGCTGACCAGGGAGCTTATAGGGCTAGATTTGGACGGGAAGGTAAGTTTAGAGTCCACAAGAATGGAGGGATTTGCTCCTTGCGCACCTGCCCCAATAATATCCCAGCGTTTTCGACCCTGAAGGTAGAATTTCAAAACGCAATACAAAACATTTATAAATGTAAAAACAAATGGAGCTTAAGAGTATGGAAACACCCTTGATCACAGTCATTGTACCAGTTTATAATATAAAAGACTATCTGCCCAGATGCGTCCATTCTATTACAGCCCAGACTTACCGTGAGCTGGAAATCATACTGGTGGATGATGGCTCTACAGACGGCACAGGTCAGCTCTGTGACAAGCTGGCACAGGAGGATAGGCGGATCCGGGTGTACCATAAGGAAAACGGTGGCTCCTCCTCGGCCAGGAATCTTGCTCTGGAGCAGGCGTCAGGGGAGTACGTGGGATTTGTAGATAGTGATGACTATATTGCCCCTGAGATGTATCAGCTTTTGATGGAGGGGATCCAGAAATTCCATGTGTCCACTGCACAGGTGGCAAGAGATGAGATCGACGAAAAGGGAAATCCACTGCCAAATATCTGTGTTCCGCCAAAGGAACCAATGGTGATAGAAAACCAGGAATTTATGAGAGAACTGCTGATGCACAGAGGGGATTGTTCCTTCTGCACGAAATTGACCCGCAGGGATTTATTCCCTAAGGATGCTTTCCCAGTAGGAAAGCTTAACGAGGATTTCCATCTGCTGGTGCGTATGCTGCCTCAGATGCGAGAAGTATTGTCTCTGCCAGAACAGGCCTATCATGTATTTTACCGGATAGGCAGCAATTCTCGGAAAGCAGACAAAGAGACCTTTTCCCAGGTCTATGCGGACTGCGTGGAAAACGCAGACATGGTGTGGGAAATCGTCAAGAGAGACTATCCAGAATTGGAGGATACAGCCCTTCGTTTTGGGGTTTTTCAGAGATTGGAATATTTGTTGCATATTCCCATTTCCCAGATGACAAGGGACAATGGAGTTTACCGGAAAATTGTGTCATATCTGCGCAAAAACTGGACAAGCGCTATGAAAAATCAAATTTTGACAAAGAAAAATAAGGCGTATCACACGCTGTTTGCCATAGCTCCCAGAACGCTGAGAAAGGTGCACGCCTGGCTTCGAGCACATTAGAAAGAATTGCCAGTTTTGCTGGGAGGAGATTTATGTTATGCTTTTAAGGCCACTGATGTAATGTGAGACACAGGTCCTTAGACGGGACCAGATAGGAGTTAGAT
>CANRZC010000051.1 GCA_947644185.1 uncultured Acetatifactor sp. | reverse complement strand
TCTTTCATGGAAGAGATGGAATCTGTCTTGTAGTCAAGCAGGACCAATCCGTCCTCCTCCTCAAAAAACACATCGATGATTCCCTGGATCAGCACAGTCTCGCTGTCAGGGAAATCTCCCTTCAGGCGGCGGGCGTCAATGCCCAACACAAAGGGCTGCTCTCTGTAAAGACTCCCTCTTCGCTGTGCTTGCCACATGCGGTAGGCCAGCGGGGAATGGAGAAATTTCTCAATTCTTTGGAGGCGCACTGCCTGAAAATATTCTGTGGAGAGGCGTCCACTCTCCACCTCCTGCTCCAGAAAGGCCTGGAGAGATGCCCCAAGATTCTCTGTCGCCTGGGCCCCGAGCACTGTCTCAAAATCCAGAAGCTCCATAACCCTGTGATAGGCATTGCCCCGGACAGCACCGCTGATTTTTTCTTCTCCTCTGCAAAACAGCGGAATATAGGGCTGCACCTCCTTTGGCTCAAAGGTGTGATAGGCAGCCTCATCCCGGTCCGCCATAGCGGCAATCTTTAATTCAGACACCGTCGTCTTCGTATAAAGGTCAGACAGCATAGCATAAGAATAGACTGCATTCAGCCTGTGGGCCAACTGTTTGCCAGCCTCCACATCCGCAAACTGCTCTGCCCTGTCCAGAGCCTCTCTTTTCTGGGAAAGCTGAACCTGCTCTCTGAATTCCTCCATCGTCTCCTGTTCCTGAGACGGTACGGTCACCTGAATACAGGTGTTAGGTAAGATGGGCAGTAGAAAATCCAGATAGCTTCCAGCTTCCATGAAATCCAGATAAGTCAGCCTCTCCTGTCCTTCCTCCTTTCGCTGCTCCCATGTGCTTTCTGCGTCCGCTAACACCCCTGTCAGAATTAGTTTCTCCCTGGCTCTGGTCATAGCCACATACAGCAGACGCAGTTCCTCTGACAGCAGCTCCTCCCGCAGCTTTCTGGACAGAGCCATCCGTCGAAGTGTCTTGTTGCGAATGCGCCTCTTTGGATCCACATAGTCTGTTCCAAGGCCCAGATCCATGTCCAGTATCAAGGACTGGTTCACATCCTGCATATTAAATCGCTTGCTTAATCCCGCCACGAAAGTGATGGGGAACTCCAGGCCTTTGCTCTTATGAATACTCATGATGCGCACCACATCCGCATTCTCGTCCAGCAGTTCCGCTCCGCCATAGTCCACATCATATTTTTCCATCTGCTCCATATAGCGCACAAAATGGAATAGCCCGAAATAGCTGGTGCTCTCAAAATCAGAGGCCTTTGTCAGCAGCATCTCCACATTGGCTCGCCTTCTGCTTCCTGCGGGAAGCGCTGTGACATAGTCCAAATAGCCAAAATCAAAAATTATCTTGGTCAGCAATTCCCGGATAGGCAGGTAGATGGTGCACTGGCGATACTGACTTATCATGTCCAGGAAGGCAGCCACTTTTTCCCCTAATCTCACCATATCCCCGTTCAGCGCTGGAGCCATCTCCCGGGGACTCTCTGTCTCTTCCGCTCTGTCCTCCTGGGAATCTGCTTCTGCTTCCCCCTTATGCCTCAGCTGGTAAAAGCTCTGCCCATAATCCTCTGCAAACCGCTTCAATGCCTCATACAGGCTGCAGCCCTTTGTGAGACTACGGATAATAGCAGTCTCCTCCTCTGAAAAATCGCCGAAAATAGACTTCATGACACCGAACAGTGGAATGTCCTGGCTGGGATTATCCAGTACGCGCAAAAACTGCAGCAATTCCTGCACCTCAGTGGCAGCAAAATATCCTGTCTTCGAAGTAATGTACACCGGGATCCCTTCCTGCTCCAGCACTTCCTTAAATTCCTCATCCCAGCCGCTATTGGTGCGAAGCAGAATTACCATATCGCTGTACCGCGCAGGGCGCTGTACGCCGGATTCGCTATCCATCACAGGGAAGCTCCCCCGAAGCTCCTTGATTTTTCTGGCTATGGCCAGGCTCTCCGCCTGCTTTTCCTTCAGCTCATGGTCTTTCTCCGGCTTTTCCACCAGTAACAGCTCACTGCTGTAATCTCCTCCTTCTGGATAGGATGCCCCTGGGTACAATGCCGCCCGTTCGTCGTAGGGAATCCCACCTATGGTCTCGCTCATGAGACGGCTGAACACATCATTCACAGCCTCCACCACCTGCAGACGGCTGCGGAAGTTCTTTGCCAGATCGATTCGCAGGCAGTTACTTTCGGGCATGGCGTCATCGCCTTGGGCTCCCTGATAGCTGTTGTACTTCTCCAAAAAAAGCTCCGGCCTGGCTAAGCGGAATTTGTAGATGCTCTGCTTCACATCCCCCACCATAAAGCGATTGAAATGGCCGTCCTCCTGGCCGGAGACTGCTTTCAACAGATACTCCTGTACCAGATTGCTGTCCTGGTATTCATCCGTCAATATCTCAACGAAATGCTGTCTATACTCCAGTGCTACAGGGCTGGGACAGGCTTCCTCCCCCTCTCCCTCCAGCAGAATCTGCAAGGCAAAATGCTCCATATCTGAAAAATCAATGGCCTTCTTCTCCTGCTTCTTTTCCTGCATCCGCCTGTCAAACTCCAGCACCAGATCAAGTAAAGTGCTTACCGGCCCCCCACAGGCGGCTCCCTGTCTGGCCGCCAGTTCCAGAGAGGTGGCAAAGTACCGCTCCTCTATATCCCGGACACTGTCCTTGACCGAGGCGCGCATTTCCTTTGCCAGCTCTCTTTTCATGGAGGAGACACTCTCGTCTTTCTTTGAGGGCAGTCTGCCAAAGCTTACAGCGGGCACCCGAACGGCATACTCCTCCAGGGAATCGCAGTGAAGCAAGCCCTCTAGCTGCTCCAGCTCCCCATCCACCAATTCTCCGTACATATAGGGGCCGTCCGGGGCCTCACAGAGAGCGCGCACCCGCTCCATCTTCTCCACACAGCCTGCAAAGAGACGCTTCAGGTGCTGCTGTAGCCATCTGGCGTAAGAGCTGCCGCACAGCTCCTCCACTGTGCCCGCGCTGTAATCTGCTTTGCGCTCTTTAAGCCATCTGGCAGGCCAGGGAAAGCTGGCGGCGTACCGCGATAGATTCAGGATATGCTGTTCTAATACACTCTCGCGCCCGCCTGGGCAGAAATACTCCACACAATAGCGAAAGGCCTCACCGCCAGAGGCATAGGCCGCCTCTATCAGCTCCTCCAATACCTCCCGCTGCATCAGCCGCACTTCCCCCTCATCCGCAATGCGAAAGGCCGGGTCAAGTCCGATTTCATTGAAATGATTCCGCAGCAGAAACAGGCAAAAGCTGTCAATGGTAGTGATCTGGGCATTGTGCAAAAGCGTAGCCTGTCTCTGGATATGAGCAGAATCTGGCCTCTCTGAAAGCCGTGCCCCGATGCCAGCCGCAATGCGCTCCCGCATCTGCGCTGCAGCAGCATTGGTAAAGGTCACCACCAGCAGGCGGTCTATGTCCACCGGATTGGCCTCGTCACAGACCATCCGCACAATGCGCTCCACCAGCACAGCAGTCTTGCCACTGCCCGCAGCCGCTGACACTAGGATATTTCGGCCATGCAGTTCAATAGCCATGCTCTGTTCTTTTGTGAATGTCACTGCCATAGTTATACATCCTTTTCTAAAATTCCAGGTCAGGCTTTCTCCTTCCCGCCATTTTTACTTACTTCAAATCCTCTTTTCCTGAAAAACGGCAGAAATGCCATTCAACCTTAAGACCTGATAGAATCTCAGACAAATGCTGTGATTTATGATAATAATGGTAATCCATGCGGGGGACAATGTCAAGCCCCTTTTTTATGAACAGCAAAACCCCAGAGCCAAAAGCTCCAGGGTTTTTCCACTCCCTATTCTACATCCTCCCAAGACGGCTCCTGGGGGCTGTCCTCCTGTTTGCTGACAGTGTCCAGCGCACCTGCCACCAGCTTGATCATCTCCCAGATGGAACGGAAATAGAGTGTCTTGTTCTTCTCCATCCAGGTAATACGGCCCTGCCAGCTACTATTCTGGCGATGTTGCACACGAATGATGAAAGTCCCCAGATCGCCGTGTTTGCTCAACAGTTCTTCGTCTTTCATGATTCTCATCCTTTCCTGTCTATTCTCTGTCTGCCACCCCTGATCCTCGAAGGTGCGGCTGTTTGTGGTGGGGTACGGAAAATTCAATGCATCATAGAAACGCTCCAATTGAAAAATCGCCTCATCCATAGTGGCAAAAGGCAAAGCCTCCCGCGCATACCCATGGTAGAGCCTACCCTTCAGATGTTTGTCCTCCACATAGTCGATACACATCACCACGCCGTTGGGTGTTCCCATGTACCACTGCGTTTTTTCCATACCTCTAACCTTTATCCTTGTCTAGGACTGCCTTTCCCTTATTCGGCGAGCAGACCACGCTATTCACATAATATTGAACACCCGTGCGCTGCCTGCCGATTATGAAATGGTAATTAATTCTCCGTTGGATCACTCCACAGTTCTCTCTGGTAGTGTTTACCAATAGCACCAGATATTGGCCCTTCCCGTATCTACAGACAGAGTCACTGTGGCGCACAGAGTGCTGAATCGCCTCCCCCAGTCTCTGGGTCAGTTCATCTAGCACCGCTCCATCTCTCATAGGATTCCCTTTGCTGTCCACTACCATACACAGCATCAGGTACACAGACTGGCCACCCCGCTCCATCATCCGCTCCACCATGCGGTAGACTCCTTGGAATACCGGGTATGTACACATATATCCACCCTGCACTACCTCCATATCCTCTGAGAGCTTTTTCTGAATGTCATCCAGAGCATCGTACTGATGCTCCATCTGGGTCCCCAATTTATTAAAAAGCTCCATCATCCGGGAGGATGGCCGAAGCCCCTGCTCCTGGAAATATAGCCCCACGGTATCATCGTATAACCTTCTGGCGTCCTCATAGCGCCCCATGGCCACAAGGGCCTCCATGGTAACGGTCTCCCAATCCGAAAGGGGACTGATGGCAGTGGCGTAGACCCCTAATTCCTCCATCTGCAGGAAATCCTGCATTTCCCGCAATAGTGCTGTGGCTCGCTCCACACAAGCACAAAACATTGCCCGATACCGCTTTGCCTCATGGGCAATCCACACGGTAGCTGTCTGCTGGGTCAGAAATTCTCCTGTATAAAGATGACATGCCTCCATGTACAGCTGTAGCTTTTTTTCAGGCTCAACCTCCGCTTCCGCCTCTTGATAGCGCCTCTGAAACTCCTCCGCATCCTCTCTCACTGGCACTTGCGGATTCCAGTAGAAAATTCCCTTTCGCTGCTCAATGTAGTTTACTTCTGGAAGCCCTGAGGCCTTCAGCTTCTTCTTTGTGTTGTATATAACACTCCGAGTGGCATGGTGGATATCCTGTATATCCCTGTCCTCAAACAGGACTCGCTCCACCATATCCCGGCTGACCCCTTCTTTTCTATGGTGCAGCAAAAGCTCCATCAAATAGTTAAATTGGGACTCGCTGGACTTCATATTGCTGGTTATGAGCTTTCCTCCCCAGCTTAACGCGAATCCCCCGAACATCTGTACCTGCAGGCACGGCTCTTCTGTGTTCCCCCTCTTTTCCATAATCACTCCCTATCCCCACTCTATCTCTGTCTGTCCATGCAGACTCTCTCTGCCATGGCAACTATCACTTTCCCTCTATGGGTATCCCTCCCTCGCTGTCCACTGGCACCAGCATACCATGCACTACATTCCTGGCATTGTCAAACACATAGGCACAGGTGGAAAGCACCACATAGTGTGCCTCACCATCCAATTCCACATCAGTCTGGAACACAGACTGCTCCACACACCTTGCCAAATACTGATTCAGCTCTTCCCCATTGCCCTGAAATACTGTGTAAGTCTCTGCATATGCCGAAGTGGTATAACCACTGAACAAGTCGATACGATAGTCCTGGGTGGGTGTGAGCAGCCACATAACAGGATGCTCTTCATAAAATTCCTGATCCGCCCATTTGTCCAGCACTGCGAACATAGAACCGTTCTTCATATGATGTCCATAGATAATCGTATTGAAATCCTGGAAATCCCCTCTATTCAGCTCCTCCACAAAAATGGAACCAGCCATGTTGTAAGCGCCGTCATAGCTGTGGCGCAAGTATTGGTCATTGTTCTCTCCCTGCAAAATCGGGTAATTAATGGGAGTATCTTCACAGTACAGCCAGCCAATGATATCCTCATTTGCTTCCTTCAGCCCTGCAAAGTCCACTGTTATGGGTGCTGTACGCGCTCCCACCCCAGAGTTTTCATCCTTCCCGTCTCCAGCGCTGTCCTCAAGATTTCCTTCTGAGGCAGGCGCAGCCCCCACAAACCTGTCTGTCATCTCCTCATAGAGGCTGTCATTTTTTCGGTACTGAAAATACGTCAGGGCGATATATAAAATTGAAAACAGGAATACCGCCGTCAGCAGTAGCACAACTATCCTGCGAATCCATTTTCCCATGGTCTCACCACGCCTCACCCCTTCGTTTCTTGCTGCTCATCCAAAGCACTTCTTCCACTGCGCAGCCGTCCTGCCAAGAGATTGAGAAGGGCTCCGCAACCCGCAAAGCAAATCGCATATACCTTACCGGTAGTGCTGGTGTAAAAAAAGAGAAAGGTTCCCAGAACCGGGTAATGCTTGGAGACCCGTCCAATCAGATCCTCATACCCTACTGCAAACAGGTCTTCTGCTGCATTGGCATCGCCTTTGGTCACAAATTCCCCTTCCCTTGTCCGGTTTTCCACCACCCGATGTACCACTACAGAATTGCCGCTGTGAAAGGCAATTACATCTCCGGTCACAATTCCCTTCGGGGCCACTGACTCCACATATACTGCACTTCCTACAGGAATCTCTGGCTCCATACTCCCGCTGACTACATTGTAGACTTCATATCCTGTCATCCGAGCTATCACAATGGGCAGACAGGAGATCACCACCAAAAGTATCATCAAAGTTCCCAAAATATTGCAGAGGGCGGGAATCCATTTCCCGCCCTTGCTATATAGCTTCCGTCCCTGGGGCGTCTGGCTACTGTGCGTCATCCTCTTTGGTCTCCTTCTTCCTGTAGTGCGCAATCAGGAACCATACCACTGCACCTACTGCCATGATAGCGCAGACACCGATACCTGCCTTTGCCCCTATGGGCAGAGCTGCTAATGGTGTTGCAAAATCTTCAATGGTGGCTTCCAGCCCGGACTTTTCGCCCTGTCCGTCTCCATTGTCATCACCCTTCTCGCCAGGTGCCAAAGGAGTGGGCTCCTCGTCCAGATTTACAAAATCTTCAGGCGGTGTGGGCTCTGCTTCCGGTGTAGGCTCATCTGGAATATCTACCACAGGCTCCACAGGTGTCTCCGGCTCTGCCGGCGGTACCACTACCACAGGTGTCTCCGGTTCTGGCTCCTCTTCCACAGGTTGCCCCGGTACCACCACTGTGGTCGTATTGGTCACAGTCTGTGTAGTGGTGTTCACAGTCTCTGGAAGGGGTGTATACACGAAATTGAATACATTGTCCGCCTCGTTCTCTGTCAAAGTCTTTCCCAGGTTGTACGCGTAAGGCTGAAAGCCTTCCACATACCGATACCCTACCACTGCGAAATCTCCTATCTTACCAGAATATCTCTGGGAAGGGAACAGGGTATTTCCCTGTTGGTCTACATAGTTTACAGTGTAGTATGCCATGCTGCCGTTTACACTGTAGGACACCACATAATCCTTGTCTTCTCTCACAGGGACAATGACTACGTCGATTTCCGCACCACTCTCCCGCACGCCTCTCACATTATATTTGGAAGTCCCTGTGGCAGGATCCGCATTGACTCCAACAGTCTGTGCGCTTCCCTCTGCCACATTGGCGTTAAAGGTTACCATATCCTCATAGTTGAGTCCTGTCACCTCCAGACAAGCGCCGCCGTCCTTTAGTGTCACCGTGGCGTTCGCCGGAGCTGTTACCACATCCGTGGAGAGAATCGTGCCCTGTGCCCCTGCATACAGCCTTATAGTGTAGGTGTAAGCCGCCTGAGCTGTATTGGGAGCTGCCATGGAGAACACCAGCGCCAGACAAATTCCAAGGGCTGCACCGGCCTTCCTTTGCTTTTTGCGCTCCTTCACTCCGAAGATAGCTAATACGAGAAGCAGGATACCGCTGACACCGGCTGCGATGAAGAAAGGTGTCAGGTTGGTGTCGTCACTGGTACGAACCACTGTGCCATTCCTTTGTCCGCTGCCATCCCCGTCGCCGTTTCCATCCCCATTTCCGCCAGGGTTGGTATCATCCACCACCTCAATGGTCTCATTCCGGGTCACTGTCTGGGTCACATTTCGCACGGTAGTGGTATCTGTATCCACTGCGAAATTCATCTCCAGATTGGCTGCTGTGCCCTGATAGCTGTTGCCCTGGGTCTCGCCGTCCAATCCCACCTGAAGCCTTACTGTTCCCTGCTTGCCGGACTCCAATGTCTCCAGGTATATATATTCCTCCAGTCCGCTGGTAGCGCCCTTTAAGCCTACCCTGCCATCCACTGTGGCTCCGCTTCCGCCCAAAGCTGTGCTGCGGAACAGGTCCGTTGTGGTACCATCGGAGGCTGTATAAGTCAATACATATTCATAAGCACCGCCGCTTGCGTTGCTGCCCTCCGTATCCTCCAGGGAATTCACTACCTCATTGGTCATGTAGTAGTTGGCAGCTTTCCCGCTGGTATTGCCCACCGCTATCTCGATGATAATCTCATCACCGGGCTGTAGGGCTCCCACCGCTGCGTTTAAATCAGCAGTGCCATTGCTGTCCAGCTTATTCTCGTTGGTAAAGGTCACGCTTCCCTCCACTGTGGAGGTCTCTGCATGCACTTTCCCAGGTACGGAGAGCATCAGAACGGCAAGCGCCAATGACAATATCTTCTTTCTCATGGTCTCTCCCTCCTTAATCCAAGCTTAATGTGCCGTCAGCCGCTATGGATACCTTGCGCCCCCATGCGCTCAAAATGGCGTCCGCCGCATTGTGATCCTGCACAGCGTCTACTTTCACATCCAGACAGAACTCATAATCATTGTAAACATAGGTAATTCGGAAGGTTCCCGGCTTCCCCTCCACAGGGGTCTTCTCCGCCACCTTTGCCACAGAACCGTCGATGGCCAGCTTATCTGTGAAGAGACTGCTCTCTCCCGCCGCTGTGCCCGCTTCCTCATTGGCAGCCATGATGGGTCTGCTGTAATATAGCACCATACGCTCCTTCGTGCAGGCCGCCTCGTCTACCAGCCATCCATTTCCCGCCAGTGCCGCCTTGGCTTCTGCACTCATCTGCATAGTTCCTTCCGCCTCGGTCATCTCCAGCTTTTGTCCCTTTAAAAACAGGCCGATGAGATCCGGAGATAAATCCTGCTGTTTCTTTCCCGCTTTGTTGTCTACCTCAGGCGCTTTCCAGTATTTGTAGACATTCACCCTCACATACTGGTCGATACTGCCTGTATTGCGGACCTTAAGCTCCTCTGTATAATGCTTTCCCAACTGCAAGGCTTCTTTCACCCCGTCAGTCTCCGGCAGCATATTCGCCAGCAAAGTACCTGTGGTCAGGTTCCCATTTTCCACAAGCCCTACTCCGATTTCAGACATCTCAATGTCGGAGGTATAGGTCTCTGAGAAAAAGGTCAATGCCGCTCTTGCGCCGCCTACAGAGCTGAACAGAAGCAATCCCACCGCCAGGGCGAAAGCTGCAACCGTCACAATAGGAGAGGCTAAAATCTTCCTTACTTTCTTCATGAGTTGCCTCCTTCCTCAGTCAGGGAGCTGTCATCCTTGCCCTCTAGCACCAAAGTCCAGTCCGCATAAGGGTCGCCGTTATTATCATACTGAACCGGTGTGGTCTCATAAACCACTGCTATGTTAAAGCTGTCCACATTTGCACCCTCTGCCACTCCCTTGACCATTACTCTCAAAGGCAATGTGCTCTCTCCAGCTTTTACTATTGCATTGTAGTGGAAATATCCGTCCTCCTGCACTGTCCCCCAGCCTTCCCCTTCATAGCTGAGAAGGTCTGCATACTGAGCACCACTGAACACTCTCGCTCTCACGTACATATCTGAGCCTGCTGTATTGGTGACTGTCACATTCTTGATCCAGTCTTCAAAGTTGAATTCCTCATCCACTGTAGTCACCTCTTCCGCCAGACTTAAGGAATACCCGCCCGACGCATTGGTGTTCGTGGTAAAATAGCCCCAGGCATTTCCCGCGTTAGATGCCAGTACCATGCCTACTGTCAGGGCAGAAGCCGCCAGAATCGGAACTATCTTTCTCTTTCTCATCTCATCCACCCCTTTCAGTTGTCTGCATTATTTCCCGGGTTATCCGTGGTAACCGGGCCATCCGTTGTAGGCGGAATCACCGGTGTACCCTGTACCGTATTCTCTGTGACGCCATTGGAATCAGCATAAGTCCTATCCAATGTCCAGCCACCGTTCTCATCTTTATTGAAGGAGTTCACCACGGAGCCGCCATTGTTACCGGAACCGCTGTAGGCATTGGTAAAGGTCACTGCCACGGTATTGCCCGCGTTTACTGTGGTCTGATTATTGCCGCTTCCAATGGTGATGTTGCCTGCGGTGATATTGTTGATGGTAATGCTGTTTGATCCTGTGGTGTAATCCACAGTTGCATTGGCATCTCCCGGCCTGCCGTTGGACTTCACCTCCGCTGTTGCCGCGACTGTCTGCTGATAGATACCCCCATAGACCTCAGTAATCTCCACTTTCGCACCTACCGGAATTCTATCTATCCTGGCGCTGCCCTGTCCTGCGCTGTCAAAGCTCACCGGAATCACATCGCTGTATACGGAAGCGTTATCTTTCGTGGCCTCCACGGAGAACAGGAAGGTAACTCCTGCGCCCTCTTTAAAGTCTGTGAGATTTTTCTGAATATCCAGAGAGGCATACCTAGGCGCTGTCTCGTACTTATACTTCAGAATGACTTCCACATTGTAC
>CANRZC010000050.1 GCA_947644185.1 uncultured Acetatifactor sp. | reverse complement strand
ATTGATCCTTTCTGGGGAAACCCAAGGGGTATCCAGCACAGGAGAGCCATTTACAGAGGAGGGACTGGACTTTTCCGCAGGAGGGACTATAAGGGGAATGCAGGTCTCCCAGTCCTATCTAAACTTTATGGGGACATGGTCTTATACCATAAAATGTCCTGTGGAGAGGCAGGGGGAGGAAATAGGGACCCTCTATATAGAATATGTGTACGATGCCATCGACAAATCCCTGCCAAATGGATTTTATGGGAAGCAGGCCACCCTGTATATCATGGACGCAGAGAGCGAGCGCTTTGTGCTAAAGCCAAAGGGGATGGGGCAGCGGACAGCAGGCCATCTAAATCTGGACGACTTCTACCGGGCCAATGACATCCAGGATGATAAGATCCGGGCGCAGGTGACAGATTGTCTGGCCAATGGGATAAACGTTCTCTTCTACCACGACATACGCGGTGTCAATGCCCTCAATTATATGTGGTCAGTAAATGACGGTACCATTTTCCTGGTGGGCTATGTGCCGGTGGAGGCCATCCAGCAGGAGGGGGAAACTGTCAAGCAAAATATATTCATTGTGGTGGCTGCTATGCTGGCAGCATTTTTGCTATGCGTCCTTCTGTATTACCTAAACTGGAGACAGCAGGATAAAATTCGTAAGGAGCGGGAGACAGAGCGAAGAATCCACAATAAACAGCTGGCGGAGGCACTGCAGGCTGCCCAGATTGCCAGCAATTCTAAGACCATGTTTCTCTCGAATATGTCCCATGATATCCGTACACCCATGAATGCGGTTCTGGGTTTTACCATGCTGTTGGCCAGGGATGCGGAGAATCCTGAGAAAGTGCGGGATTACACAAAGAAAATCATGGCTTCCGGTCAGCATCTGCTGAATCTGATCAATGATATTCTAGATGTGTCTAAAATTGAGAGTGGCAAGGTGGTACTGAATCTGGAAAAGTTTGCATTGAGCCAGGTGGTTTCCGCTGTGGATGCCATTATCCGGCCTATGGCAAAAGCGAAGGAGCAGGAATTTAGCGTGGAAGTAGAAGGGGTGGGGCATGAGTACCTTATGGGGGATGAGACACGAATCAATCAGATTCTCATCAACCTTCTTTCCAATGCAGTAAAATATACCCCTGAGAATGGCCATATCTGGCTCCGCATCCTGGGACTGGGGAAACGTTCTGACCAGTATGAGCATATTCGGATTGAAGTGGAGGACGATGGCTACGGGATGACGCCAGAATATCTGGAGATCCTTTTTGATGCCTTCACCAGAGCGGAGAACAGCACCACCAACAAGGTACAGGGCACAGGGCTGGGTATGGCCATCACCAAAAGTATTGTAGAGCTTATGGGGGGCACCATAGAGGTGTCCAGCCAGGTGGACCGAGGCTCTCTTTTCAGGGTGGAACTGGAGCTGCGTATTGTGGAGGAACAGATCCAGGATAAAGTGACTCAGATGGGTGCGGATGACACCCAGGACAGCCATTCAGATCCGGAGAAGGCATACAGCTTGGAAGGAATGCACTTCCTGGCTGCAGAGGACAATGAAATCAATGCGGAGATCCTGAAGGAGATTTTGGAAATGGAGGGAGCCTCCTGTGAGGTGGTGGAGAACGGCCTCCTAGCAGTGGAACGTTTCCAGAAAGGGACAGAAGGAGAGTTCGACGCCATTTTGATGGATGTCCAGATGCCAGTGATGAATGGCCATGATGCCGCTAGAGCCATTCGCTGCCTGGAGCGGGAGGATGCGGGCCGGATTCCCATTATCGCTATGACAGCCAATGCTTTTGCCGAGGATGAAAAGGCAGCCAGAGACGCGGGCATGGACGCCCATGTGGCCAAGCCGTTGGATGTGGAGCATTTGAAAAAGGTAATCATACAATGTACCAAGGGAAAAGAACTGTGAGAGTAGGAAAGAGAAATTATATGAAAAAGTCTGAAAAAAGCTCAGGGAGAAAATGGATAACTGCCTGTCTGGCTGGAATTGCAGTATGGATGTTGACAGCTTGCGGTGGGAAGGAGGATCCGAAAGACCTGATAGTATCTGAGAAGAATGACGGACGCGTGGTCAATTTTTTTAGCCCTATGGAAAAAACAGATCCCAATGCGGAAAACGTAGCCCGGAGTGCCTCCGATTTGACCATAGCTATGGCTGAAGAGCAGCTGGGTGTCACTGTTGCATACACAACTTATACGGCAGAGAACTATCAAGATAAAACCTATGACGAAGTTGCCCTGGACAGAGTGCGCAACGATATGGATGATCTGTATCTGCTGAATCCAGATACCATTCTGGCGCTGGGGGAGGAGGGGAAGCTGATGGACCTCTCCAACTTAGAAAGCGCAAAGAACCTGCGGGAGATCATAAGAATTGCCAACACAGTGGACGGAAAGCTGGTGGCCATACCCCAGGAGGTGGTGGCCTATGGACTGTTTGTGAACAAGGACATGTTTGATCAGTATGAGCTTGCCCTGCCACAGACACCGGAAGACTTCCTGGAGTGCTGCAGAGTCTTTAAGGAAAAGGGAATTGAGACCCCTGTGGGAGCAAACCGCTGGTGGCTGGAGACCTTTGTCTTTGCCCAGGCCTATGGGGAGTTGTACAATGGCGGAAATACAGAGGCGGAGATTGCCGCCCTCAACAGCGGAGAGGCGAAATACAGCGACTATATGCGACCAGGCTTTGAGTTTTTGAAGGAGCTGATGGATCTTGGCTATATCGATGCACAGAAAGCCATTGTCAGTGAGGCCATCGAAGGAGAGGGAGCGGATTTCTTAGCCCAGAAGACCCCTATAGTGATGGCCTACTGGGGAGCGGCGAACACGGAGACCGCATATGGGAAGACAGATTTTGAGTTACAGGTCATTGGCTTTCCCAGCAGTCTGGGGCAGATGCCAGTGATACCCATGACAGGGTTCGCCGTGGGCGCCAACGCTGAGCATGCGGAGGATGCGGCGCAGGTGCTGGATATTATGGTTTCCGATGAAGCACTGCAGGTCTATTCGGAGACCAACAGGGTGATCTCGCCTTCCCGGAATGTGTCTGTGGAATGTGTTCCTGCATTAAGGCCACTGAATGACAGAATTGAGGAAGGAGTCTATGTGCTGGGCTCCAATGCAGGGATGAATGTAGAGCAGTGGGGCAATACCTGCCTGATTGTGCGGCAGCTGTTAAGCGGTGCTACTGTGGACCAGTGCATGGCAGCTTTCGATCAGCTGCAGCAGGAAGCGTTAGAGAAGCCTTGACAAGGACCAGGGCCGCCAGGCAGGCGACCCTGGAAGTAACGCCAGCAAAGTTGCGAAGCAACTTTTAAGTGCCGCTCTCTTGCGGCACTTTTTTAAGCCCGGCAAATCTGAAAATAAGTATGATATGCCACATTCTGTGCTGCGTAAGAGGGAACAAATTTCAGATGATCATACCACAGCACTGGCATGCCTTCTTCCCAACAAATCTGAAAAGCATCCTCCACCACTGACGAAAGATTCAGCCGAATCCACTCTGTCTGACTGCTTAGGGCGGTCATCACCAAAGGCCCATACATGACACTGGCTGCCGGATATCCCTCAAAGAGATCCTCTGTATAGCACAGGTGAACAGAATAGGGCGTCAAAATCGTGATGCGATCTCCATCTGAAAAGCTTCTCTCCAGCAGATAATAGCCAGCATCGGCTTCTGGCGAAGGAAGCGTCTCCCCATTGAGCTGGACTGCGAAGGTTTCTCTACACCAGTATGGAATTCGAATCTTAAGCCGCAGAGGGACTGTGGTTTTGCAATGGTCTGAAATATGTACTGTCAGCTGCCTGCTCTGGGAGGGGAAGGTGCCGTCCATGGTCAGCTGTACTCCCTTTTCTGCCCAGTGATACACAGAGGGCAAAAACAGGTTCACATATAGGGTACCATCCTGCCCATGGTAATAAATGTGTTCGGTATACCGCACATGATTCTCCATTCCAGTGCCATGGCAGCAGGTAAAGTCATCATAATCGTTGCCGTATTCCTTTCGGGCGCCAGGGCCAATGGGCAACATATAGGTGACGCCGTGGTGGGCTGACTTCCGGGTGACAGGATTCTGGCTGGCGGCAATATGATTGGCCAAAGCTCGCTCACAGTAGTCCATATATTCGCTGTGATCCGGCGCATACCCATAGAGCATTCCGGTGAGCTTTATCATATTGTAGGTGGCGCAGGTCTCGCAGTTGCGACCGCCCTCGATATTTTTTGCCAAAAGTCCTGGCTCTCTAAAATTCTCGCCCCGTCCCACACCGCCTATGGAGTACATATAGCGGTTCACCACCAGCTCCCAGAAATTTCTGGCCAGATAGTAGTAGTGAGGCTCCCCAGTTGCACGGAACTCTTCCATGGCGCCAATAATCTGAGGGATATGCTGGTTGGCATGGATTCCTGTGATAGTGTCATGACCGTGGGCCAACCCCTGGAAAAGGGCTTTATTGTCGAACATTTTCGCGGTCTCCAGATAACGTTTTTTTCCAGTAATCTCATAGAGCTTGCTCAAGGACTCGTTCATGCCGCCGTATTCCCCGGCAATGTACATTTTCCACATTTCTTCCCGCTGTTTCTCTGTGGTAGCGCAGAGCCTGGCGGACACCCAATCGCCAATGCCGCAGGCCACCGACAGCGCAGCTTCACTGCCCAGCAGTAGATGACAGTCTATGAGGCCAGCCAGGATCTTGTGAAGGGTATAATAGGGCGCCCATATGGTGGCATAGGGTGTGAACTGTTCCAAAAGGGCAAATTGATCCGGGGAATAGGCGCTTAAGAACCCCTTTCCCCATTTGTGGGTGTTCCGACTCCAGAGAGACTGCACTGCGTTGGAGGGAGTGCAGGCCGTTTGGAAGGCAGCCGGGTCACCCAGAGCGCTGTCCTGGAGTTTTTTTAGCTGGACAATGAGATACTCCGCTTTTTCCTGAAAGAAGGGGTCTCCTGTGGAGGCATAGGCATGGGCCAGAGCCGACAGAAAATGACCTGTGGAATGGCCTCGCAGAAGCCCGGAGGGCTCTTCCCAGCCGCCCAGGGGCATGGCCTCTCCTGTGGGGACACCGAAGGCCTTGCGGAAATTGTAGAGCATTCTGTCCGAGTCTAAAAGCCGCAGATAAGTAAGGCAGCGTTCCTGATTCTCATAAAAGATGCTCTCTTCTGTGAGACGAATGTGCTCTCTGGATGCAGGCACAGCCTGAGGGCAAGGCACATGACTTTTTGAAGCGCGATTTTCCTCCCATAAGTCCAGGGTTTGCTCCAGGGGAGCTGCTGGTATGTACGGGATGCGAGGAAGACCGCAGCAGATGTCCGGCAGGATACGGATTTGGAACTGTCTGTTTACAGTGGCAGTACCATAGGTGGAGGTCAGAGTCAAGGTCAGCTCCTCCGCCTTTTTTTCAGGCCTTTTTTGAAGCTGGCCATGGGCGTCCATAAGCTCTGCGTGGCTGCTCTCCCAACAAAAGACAGAGCCCAAAGTCCCGCTTTCGGGAAGGGCGATATCCTGAATGACATGTCCCGGGAAAGGCAGCTCCACTTCGTCCGCGTCTGCCTGGGCTATGGCAGCATCCTCTGGCAGAGGAGGAATCTGGCAGCAAAAATCCTGTGAAATTTGCTGTCCATGGAAGGTTAGAGTAGCCTGGAGCCTTCCCTCCAGGGCAGGATTGCCAGGGGCAGGGCGGCAAAACTGTCCCTGGTCTGATAGAATATCTGGGGTCAGGCTCTTCCAAATGATTTCCGCGCCCAGCTGTCCCTTTTGGGGCAGAGTGGGCGGCGTTTCCAGAGGACTGGTAAAAAGAACTGCCAAGCTTTCCGCCTCCAGGCGCAGCCGTTCTTCGGGCGCTATATGGAATAGAGCAGACATCTCCTCTTCCTTTAGCAATCCACCGAAGACTTTGATGTCAGCGAAGGAAGCACCCAGAGGCGCCAGCGCGTAAGTGCCGAAGCCGAAATAGTTCTCTTTACTTCCCTCTAAAGCCCGGGCTTCCATACGGCGGTGAGAAAACTCCCCACGCTTTTCGCCGTCCAGATACAGTGTAATAGGGGCGGGAAGGCCGTTGCCAAAAGAGACCGCTATGTGAAACCAGCGCCCTACGGGAACCGAAATCCATTCCTGGAGGCAGGCCTCCTGACTTCTGCCTCCAGCCGTGGCACAGGGGGAGAGGAAGGCTGTGCCTTCGTCCTCGTCTCCGGGAAGAACAGACAGGTAGAAGCAGTGATCTGTGCCAAAGGAAAAGAGATTGGTGTACTCGGTGACCACACAGAGCTTGCAGTAAAAGCTCACAGTGAGGCCTTCGGCACCGTTTAATACACCATCAGGCAGCTGCAAATAGCCACCCTCTGCATTGCCTGTAAGCTGCAGCACAGGGAGCCTGCGGCCAAAGACTTGATCTGCGCCCAGGAAAGCGCCACCTCGATCGCAGCCTCGTATCACGCCGGCGAAACCGTTTCCGGTTTCATCTGGGGTGATGGTGCTGCTGACGCCGGTGAGGCCATAGTGGACTAACAGCGGCGCTGTGTGTGTGGTATGGCTGCATGAGGAAATGGTAGTGGATGACATGGGTAAAGCCTCCTTTCTGATAGGTGGGATATAAATGATAATAGAATCCGGTTTTGGATTCTATTATAGAGTTAAGATAATAGAATCCGGTTTTGGATTCTATTATATGAAAATAAAAACCATAAAATCAATGTAAAAATTGCACAAATATTAAACGATTAACTTGTGAATAATATAGAATTGACATACAAAACAAAATAGGGTTATAATATTAAAAACATCATAAAAACCATAAAAAACCATTACCTGTTTCCAAAATTCGTTCAAAGACAGAGAGAAAAATAGCAAAATTAGGGGATTAGAACGGATCTATTTCTGAATTAGTGAGCAGAATGAATCGGATCCACAGACGCGCTTAAACGATTAAGCAAACGGAGGATACGGAGATGACTACTTTAAAAGATGTAGCAAAGCGGGCAGGTGTTTCCACGGCCACAGTTTCCTATGTGATGAATCAGCGAACCAATAAGGTCAGTGAAAGTGTTGCGGCCAAGGTCAGAAAGGCGGCGCGGGAGCTGGGCTATCAGCCCAATATGGCTGCCAGGGCGCTGCGCTCTAACAAGAGCAATATTATCGGCGTTATCTCAGAGGATATTGCCACCTACCAGGTGAACAATATCGTCCAGGGCATCAACCAGGAGGCGGATGCGCAGAACTATCATATTTTCCTGGGAGATTTGAATCTCAATGGGAAAATATGGCATGATGGGATACAGGACTATGGAAAAGTCTTTGATTATCGCAGTCAGATCCAGGATAAAATAGACATTTTTCGGACAATAGGTGTGGCGGGCATCATTTATGCAGGGATGCATGACAGGGATGTGACAGGGCTAGTGCAGACGGACATTCCCCTTGTGTATGCTTACAGCTATACCCAAAATGAGCAGGATTACATGGTGGATAATGACAACCAACAGGTTTCTATGGAAGTGGTGAAGGCCATGATAGAAAAGGGCCACAGGCGCATTGGATTGATCAGCGGGCCTGTGGATTCGGTTCCAGCCTATAAGCGTTTGATGGGATATCAGACAGCGCTGATGAATGCAGGACTGACCATGGATCCAGAACTGATTGCCTATGGAAACTGGAGTGTGTGCGCCGGGGAAAAGGCATGTAAAAAGCTGATGGAATTGGCAAGCAGGCCTACCGCTCTGTTTGTGATGAATGACTGGATGGCGGTAGGAGCTATGAAGGTGTTGAAAAGCATGGGCATACAGATCGGAAAAGACATTGTGCTCAGCGGATTTGATGATATTGATCTATGTGATTTTGTGGAGCCCTCTCTTTCCTCTGTCAGTCTCCCGCTGGCGGAAATCGGACGTCTGGCGGCAAGGAAGGTCATCGCTTTGGCAAATGGGGAAAAGGATTGCACCCATAGAGAGGAATTGCCCTGCAAAATTGTGGAACGGCAGTCATTTTGCTTTACTGGGGATGGCGCGTAAAAGGATTGGCAAGTCTTCAAAAGACTGTTGATAAAAACCGGAGAAATCCGAAACAAAACTAGGAGGAGTGAAAATGAAGAGGAAGAAAATTTTAGCAATGCTTCTGACCACGGCCATGGCATTCTCGGTATTGACCGGATGCGGAAACGGCTCGGGGGGGGTAAAGGATCAAGACCTCTCGTCAGCTGATCTGCAGGGTGAGCCCAATGAATGGGGCTGGGTGGTGCCGGAGGAGACTCTGGTTCTGGATATCTATGCAGGACAGGGCGACCAGGCGGATCTGGAGGCCGATGAAAAGGGCGGCAAGGCCATTATGGACAAATGGCTGCTGGACAATCTGAATGTAAAGATCAACTGGCAGTACACCAACATGGAAGTGGACCAACAGATTAATCTGTGGCTCACCAGCGGCCAGTATCCCGCCATCATCACCAACATTACAGATGACATGGCAGAGAAGTTCATTGCCCAGGGCAAGGCTTTGGATCTGACAGAAGCCCTGGAGAAGTACGGCGACAACATCACACGCCGTTATGGAAAGTACATCAACCTGTTGAAGTCCGATGACGGCAAGGTCTATAAGCTGGCTGCCGGCTACGGCGACAATGTAAACGTGGCGGGAAGTGACTTTGGTATCCGCTACGATTACTGGAAAGAGCTGGGTGAGGACAAGATTTATGAGACTCCTGAGGAGTATTATGAGACCCTGAAGAAGGTTCTTGCCAACCATCCCACGGATGACAATGGCAACAAGGCATATGCGCTGTCCGCCACGGACAAAAAGGGCCAGAATCTGCTTCGCTGTATGCTGGGCGCTTACGGCTTCATCGGCGACTATAAGTACGACGAGTCCACTGGAGAGCTGACCCACTGGCTGAACACAGAGGAAGGCCTTGAGATCGCAAAGTTCATGAACAAGATGTACCGGGAAGAGCTGATCGATCCCAGCTTCTTAAGCACAGATTATGAGAAATTGATGACAGATATCCACAATGGCACCATCATCGGAAACTGCGACGCATGGTGGTATGCGTGGACCGGAGGACATCAGTATTGGGCTTCTCAGGACGCAGACAACTGGAATATCGAGAAGAGATTTGCAAACGTATCTGTACACGCTGACGGGATCAGCATGGAGGACACCACCCTTTTGACCTCTCAGTTCCTGGGCAGCTATCGCTGCATTGTCACAGACAAGTGTAAGGATCTGGGCATGGCAATGCGCTATCTGAACTGGGAGAACAGTGAGGTGGGCAATTTCGTCATCGGCTGGGGCGCTCCTTCCCCTGACAATGTGTGGGATATTGCAAAGGAAGACGCTAAAGTAGGCGACTGGGTGGACGGAACCTGGACTGAAGATGTGGTTGACATCAAGGCTGGCACCTGGTTGATGAAGGATATTATTCTGGACGTGGATAAGAAAGAGGAAATCGGTTCCTACCACGATCTGAAGGAAAAGAACGGCGCTGGTATTTACATGACAGCACTGAACTCTGGCTGGCTCTACACCAATGAATTACAGAACTTCGACCTGATAGACCCCAGAGTACAGCATGTGTCCGTTTACGACTATTGGCCGGTAAACCCGGATACCGGAGCCTTCTCCAATGAGGGCGTAAGGATGAGTTGGGGATTCTACACGGCTCCTATGCAGGATACCTCCTTGTTTGCAGTTACCTTTGATGCTACAGCAGACATTACAACCAAGAATGAGAATGTGAAATCCAAGCTGGATGAGGCATGGGCAAATTTAGTTACCGCAGAATCCGAAGAGGAATGCGAGAGACTGTTCTATGAGTACAGAGATACCTGTAATCAGCTGGGACTGGAAGAAATCACCCAGTACAGAAAAGAGCAGCATGATGCCAATCAGAAGAAGTATGAGGGAAATTAAATAAGAAATGCCTGCAGGCATACAAACAGTTCAATGGGGGGTGGCTGCGGCAACCTCCCATTGCGCTTTCAAAGGAACTGGAATAGGAGGCGTAAATGAAGAGTAAAGAGCAAAAAGCCAAAAAGAGGAAGGAACTCATCAGGTCATTTCGGACACAGCGGCAGATGTGGGCCATCAGCGCGTTTGCAATTGTGTGGGCCATCGTATTCTGCTATATTCCCATGTTGGGAAATGTCATTGCATTTTTTGATTATACCCCTGGACAGAGTCTGGTGGATTGTAAATTCGTAGGTCTGAAGTATTGGATCGAATTCTTCCAGCTGCCAGACATGGGGCGTGTGTTCCGCAATACACTGGTCATCAGTGGACTGTCCATGACCATTGGATTTGTGGCACCTATTGTATTTGCCCTGTTGTTGAATGAAATTCATCATACCTTATTCAAGAAAGTAATTCAGACCATCTCCTATCTGCCCTATTTCATTTCCTGGGTGGTTGTGGCCAGCATTCTGTTCACACTCCTTGGAACTGACGGCAATATCAATGGCCTGCTGATGAATATGGGAGTCATCGACAAGCCCATTGCTTTTCTCAATGAAAAGAACTATTTCTGGGGGATCCTGACCACATCCAACATTTGGAAGGATGTAGGTTGGTCTGCCATTATTTACATCTCAGCCATTGCTGGCGTGGACGGCACCCTGTACGAGGCGGGCTCCGTGGACGGGCTGGGACGTTTTGGCAAGGTATGGCACATCACTCTGCCCGGCATCGCACCCACTGTTATCATGCTGTTCATTATGGGCATTGGCGGTATTCTGAACGCAGGCTTCGAGCAGCAGCTGTTGATTGGTAACCCGCTGACGCAGGAGGTATATGAGAATATTGATACCTATGTGTACCGTTATGGTATGCAGTTAGGGAGATATTCCTTCGCTACCTCCATCGGTTTGATGAAGTCTGTCTTTGGCTTTATCCTGGTGCTGATCTCCAACAAGATTTCGGCCAAGGTTACCGATATGAGATTGTTCTGATAGGGGGGTGAGCGAGAATAAAAATTGTGCCAGAGGTTATATTGAGGGACTTAATATGTTGTCCAACAT
>CANRZC010000049.1 GCA_947644185.1 uncultured Acetatifactor sp. | reverse complement strand
AAACATCATTAATTGTTTGCATTTGTAGGACATGGTATTTGTATTCATAGTCTTGATCCCTTCCTTGTTACTGCAGACGTAGGCTAGCTGCAAGCGGACCTACGTCTGCAGAAGTCATGATGTCATAGTTTCCTTATATTAGTGCTCTACAGGTGTAGTATTTTTCCAGTAATCCTCAATCTCTGCTGCGAATCCTGCCCTGTCTATCTGGTCTGCCAGATATTTCTGGAAGGAGGCACCACACTTGGAAAGATGGTCATCCGGGAAATAGTTGTAGTTGTCGATAAGCTTCCCTTCGTCTGCATATTTCTTTACGGAAGCGGACAGGGGATCCAGTGCATCTGCATTCACATTGCTGAAAGCGGGAACAAGTGCACACTGCTCGGTAAGGAAGGCATTTCCGTCTGCCTCAAACACAATCCAGTTCAGGAAATCTTTGGCTGCCTGCCTCTGCTCCTCAGAGGTGTTCTCAGAGGAATCGATAAACATGTACTTGGAGCCGCCGCCTACCAGCTTCTCGTTGGCGCCGTCGTCTGTGTTCTGGGGAACAGGCATCATGCCCATTTTCTCAGAATACTCATAAGCATTGATCACGGACCAATCCCAGTTGCCGCCGAACATGAAGGCAATCTCTCCCTCGGCCAGCTTCTGCTCTGTCACCTCGCGCTCTGCGGCAACAGGAGAATTTGCAGCATAATTGTATTTCTTCAGAGTATCAAAGGTATCCATCTTGGCATTCCACTTTGCATTATTGGCAAGGTCTGCAGTGCCTGCATGAAGGGCGCTGATGTAGGCTTCCACATCCGGCTGCTCCTCATAGACCTCGCACAGGAAATGCGCACCTAGAGACCAATCCTCTTTCATGATACCAGTGGGTGTCTCCATACCGCCTGCCACCAGCTCATCCAACAGTCCCTGGAATGCATCCAATGTCTTGTAATCCTCCGGCTTGAATTCCTTGCCGGTGATGCCCTCGATGGCTTCCGCATTGTAGATAACACCTCTTGCCTCCACACATACCGGGAAGCCCACCACCTTGCCGCCTACGGAAATGGCGTAGTCTGTGTTTGCCACCCATTTCTCATTGCTTAAGTCCGCTGCATGCTCCTCTGCCAGAGAGTAGATATCCTTTGCATCCACCATGGAGATGGTGTAGGGGTCATTGGCGGAATACTTAGCAGACATATGGGCTGCCACTGTGTCATTGGAATAGTAGATTTCCACATCAACACCCTTTGCCTTGCTGTACTCCTCAGCCATGGCCTCGAATTGGCTCTGCACCTCTGACTTGGAGTTAAAGATGGTAATTGATACCCCCCCATCTCCTGATGAGCCGCTGCCTCCGCCTTCCCCACCGCATGCTGTAAGGGAAAGACCCATCGCTGTCGCCAGCATCATTGCAAGTAATTTCTTCTTCATGTTGCTCTTCCTCCTTTATGGCGCTTTGCGCCTTTTTCATAATTTTGAACTGGTTTCCATCTGATTCCCTTTCAGATGTTATCTCTGTTCCGTTCTGCATGACTAGAGCATAGCACAGCTTTTTCAATATGTCAACCGCTTAACATATTTTTCGGCAAAATAGTAGAATTTGAGGTCTGTTTCCGATGATTTTTACGCTGTTTTTTGTATATTTTTACTATATTTGTAGATTATATCGCCTTTTTTAAATATGATAACCCTTTATCATTTTTATTTACTATTTTTCAGTTTTCACCCCTTTTTACCAGCCTTCAAGGCCTTTCTTATCCTAAAATATACATCCAGGACCAATATCTCTTGGTATCCTGTGACATACTTTGGCATTTTTGTGGACCTATCTATGCAAGGTAGTCACAGTATCTTTCTTATTCTATGTTTCTTATTCTATGCTCGTCTGAGAGTAGACTTTCCTAAAAAATCCAATAGAGATGTGACCTTCTCCATGGCGCTGCGCATAAAAAGAGCCCCTGTTCCTCTCAGAACCAGAAGCTCCTCTTTGCAATGAATACTTTTCTTTCTCTATGTGGTCTCTCTCTCCATCAGGCTAACTGGCAGCACTGTCCGTTTGGGGACTACCTTGCCGGAAACGGAATCATAGAGGAGATTGACAGCAATTTCCGCCATTTCCTTTATAGGCTGATGGATAGTAGTAAGCTGTGGCGTGGTAAGCGTGGACAAAAAGACATCGTCGAACCCGATAATCTTCATCTGCTCTGGCACATGAATATGCATCTTTCTGCAGACCTGCAGGGTCTGGGCAGCGATGACATCGCTGTTTACGAACAGTCCGTCTGTGTCCGGGTACTTGTGAAGCGCTTTTTCTATCATATCCCCATACATCATACTGTCATACTGGATCTCCTCTGTGAGAATCTCCTCGAAGGGCACGTTCTCCCTCTCGCACACCTCTCTGAAGCCCACTGTGCGCATATCTGCAGGCATAAAGACACCTCCGATATTGCCCACATGGAGTAGGTGCCTGCAGCCGCAGTCGATAAGCTTCTCTGCTGCCAGAGCGCCCCCTTGCTTGTTGTCGCACTCTACCGCTGCCGTACCATTATCCAAAAAACGCTCAATGGTCACCACAGAAATCCCTATCTTGTCAAACACCTCCACTGGCACAGTGCCGCTACACAGGATAATCCCTGCCACCTTGTTGCTGGTGCAGATATCGATATACTCCCTCTCTTTTTCCTGTACATTTCTTGAATTGCACAGTAATACCCGAAATCCTTTTTGATAAGCCTGGTACTCCAGGTGGCTGATAATTTCCATAAAATATGGATGCCGGATGTGCGGCACAATGAGTCCTATGGTATTGCTGCTGCTCTTAGATAGGGAACGCGCCACCTCGTTGGGCTGGTAGTTCAGCTTCTTCATTGCTGTATCCACCTTCTCCCGCGCCTTGTCACTGATATAACCTCTGTTATTCAGCACACGGGACACAGTACCTACCGTAAGCCCTGATTCCCTCGCCACATCCTTTAATGTTGCCATTTCTTCACTTCCTTTCCCATTTTCTATCTTTGTGATAAGCGGTTGTTATCTTTTTTACCAGTATAACACATTATTTTAGATTCGTAAATGATTTGTTTTCCTATTCCGGCCTCTCACGCCTCTTTCGGAAGGCTGCACGAAAAATACCTCTAGCGTGGACAGACTTTTATTTCATCTGCCCACACTAGAGATATTTTGTGAGATTCCCTTTCGCTAACTCTATATTTTTAGCTCTTTTTGTAGTCATTTTGCTACATTGCTTTAGCCTGTGGCCTCCACCTCAAGGGGCAGCCATTTTAATGCCTCATAGATCTGACTGTTCCAAAAGTCCCAATCATGGCCTCCCGCCGCTTCCACATAGGTCAGCTTTGCCCCGTTCTCCTGAAAAAAGCCTTTTAGCTCCCGATTGGCTGCAAGCAGGCTGTCTGACCTACCACATGCCATGTAAATTTCAGGTATGCTGTTTTTCTCCTTTGCTTTCTCAAAGACGACTTTCAGGTTCAAATCCGTTTTCTCCGCCGCCTTCTTATCCACATAGCAGGCAAGCTCATGTAAATCATCACCCTTTTCCTGAAACACATGAACCGCGCCTGACAGCGCTATGATACCACCGAACCTGTCACAATATTTCAATCCGTTGTGCAATGCCCCATAGCCGCCCATGGAAAGACCGCCGATAAACCTATCCTCCCGCCTGTCCGAAAGGGGAAATGTCTTTCCCATCATAGCCGGCAGCTCCTGTCCGATAAATGTGCCATATGCACTGTTTGGAAGCGCATGGTCAAAATAGAAGGAATTTTCGCCGCTGGGCATAACCACTGCCAGCCCCCTTGTCTCTGCCCATCTCTGGATACAGGTGCCAGAAATCCAGTCCATATTATTGCCCAAGACTCCATGGAGCAGATATAATGTCTTAAATCTCATGCTTTCTCCGCTGGTGTCTGCTGCCTTATATTTATCCACGGGAAGAATTACCTTTACCTCCACCGTGCGCATCAATGCCTGCGAGAGAAATCTCATACTGATCAGTGCCATAAATACCTCCTGTTCTGTACCTAGAAATTGGTTCTATTTTCCATAGCAATACAGGTATATTATAGCAAAATCTGAATTTTTCTACAATTCCATTTCAGAAAACTAACTCAACCTTGTGGACTCTTTATATGGTCTGAACAACATATAAAGCATTCCACCGAAAATCAAAATGGCTGCAAACAGGCCCACTGCATTTAGATTTCCAGTAAATGCAGAGCCAATCTGGTAAACCATCAGCGCCACGCCATAAGCCAGCCCGCACTGATAGCCGATGGCAAACCATGTCCATTTCCCGCTGTTCATCTCCCGCTTGATTGCTCCGATTGCTGCAAAACAGGGCGCACACAGAAGGTTGAACACAAGGAAGGAGTACCCTGCTACCATAGTAAAGTTGGCGCCGATCTCTGGCCAGCCCCCAGGATAAAGAATCCCCATTGTACCCACGATATTTTCCTTTGCCACCAGGCCGGTAATGGAGGCCACTGCCGCCTGCCAGTTCCCCCATCCCAGAGGGGTAAAAATCCATGCAATGGCCCCGCCCACTGTCGCTAGAAGGGACTGATCCATCTCCTCTTCGCCCAGCATTCGGAAGCCTTCCGCAGTAAACCCAAAATAAGTTACAAACCAAATGACAATGGTGGAAAGCAAAATAATGGTCCCTGCCTTTTTAATGAAGGACCAGCCCCGCTCCCACATGGAGCGCAGGACATTTCCCGCTGTAGGCATATGATAAGCCGGGAGCTCCATCACAAAGGGTGCCGGGTCTCCAGAGAACATTTTGGTTTTCTTTAACATAATTCCCGAAAGAATTATGGCTGCCATACCCACAAAGTATGCGCTTGTTGCCACCCAGGCAGAGCCGCCGAAAATCGCACCTGCAACCATGGAAATAAACGGAACCTTTGCGCCGCAGGGGATAAAAGTAGTGGTCATAATCGTCATACGGCGATCGCGCTCATTCTCAATGGTTCTGGATGCCATGATGCCTGGGATGCCACAGCCAGTGCCAATCAGCATGGGGATAAAGGACTTGCCGGACAGTCCGAATTTGCGGAAAATACGGTCCAATACAAAGGCTATACGCGCCATATAGCCACAGGCCTCAAGAAAGGCCAAAAGCAGGAACAACACAAGCATCTGGGGCACAAATCCCAGCACTGCACCTACGCCTGCCACGATACCATCATTTATTAGCCCTGTAAGCCAGTCTGCTGTGCCCACAGCCTCCAGTCCATTCCCCACAAGCACCGGAATGCCAGGCACCCACTTCCCGTAGGCCGCTGGATCCGGCTCCTCACCATACTGTTCCATCACTGCAAGAGCAGTCTCGTAATCTGCCAGGGATGCCGTCTCTACTACCACCTCCAGTGTCTCCTCATCCACCACCTCATAGGGGAAATCTCCTGCAGGAGCCCCACCGTTTTCTTCCACATAAGCCTCATAACCGCTCACAATAAGCGCTGCATCCCCATATTCTCCAGCCGCTGTTTCGTAAGCGGAAGATCCTATGCCAAATAAATGGAAGCCGTCGCCGAACAGCCCATCATTTGCCCAGTCTGTGGCAGCTGTCCCTATGGTGACCATGGAAATGTAATATACAAGGAACATGATTGCTGCAAAAATCGGAAGTCCTAAGAAACGATTTGTGACAATCCTGTCAATTTTATCGGAATTGGTCAGCCTTCCCGCAGATTTTTTCTTTAAGCAGCTTTTGATAATACTTCCGATATAGACATACCGTTCATTGGTAATGATGGATTCCGCGTCATCATCCATCTCCCTCTCCGCTGCCCTGATGTCTGTTTCTATATGAGATAGAACCGCCTCCTCCAACTGCAGCTGCTCCAGCACCTTGTCATCCCGCTCAAACAGCTTGATGGCATACCACCGCTGCTGTTCCTCGGGCAATCCATGTATGGCTGCCTCTTCAATATGAGCCAGGGCATGCTCCACTGTCCCTGAAAATGTGTGCATTGGAACAGTCTTTCCGTTCTCTGCAGCGCTCACTGCAGCCTCTGCTGCCTCCATGATACCTTTTCCCTTCAGGGCAGAAATGGTGACCACCTGACAGCCTAAGGCCCTTGACAGTTGGCTGGTGTTAATCTTATCCCCATTTTTCTCCACCACATCCATCATGTTAATGGCAACCACCACAGGGATACCAAGCTCCGTGAGCTGGGTGGTCAGATATAGATTCCTCTCTAAGTTCGTGCCATCAATGATGTTCAAAATCCCATCTGGACGCTGGTTGATCAAATAGTTTCTGGCTACCACCTCCTCCAAGGTATAGGGAGAGAGGGAATAAATGCCAGGAAGGTCCGTGATGGTCACACCCTCATGTCTTTTTAGCTTTCCTTCCTTCTTTTCCACTGTGACCCCTGGCCAGTTTCCCACAAACTGATTGGAACCGGTCAAGGCATTGAACAGTGTGGTCTTTCCACAGTTCGGGTTGCCTGCAAGGGCAATTCGCATACTCATAATTTTTCACTCCTTCTATTAGTTGTGACTAACTATTGATTTCAAAATAAAGGGGCTTTCCCCCTTGCATAATTTTTATACACTTTCCACTTCAATCATCTCCGCATCCGCTTTTCGGATGGAAAGCTCATAGCCGCGGACCGTCACTTCCATGGGGTCTCCCAGAGGGGCCACCTTGCGGATCTGCACATCCACGCCCTTTGTCAATCCCATGTCCATGATGCGGCGCCTGACTGGGCCCTCACCGTGGAGCTTCACAACCCGGACAGTATCGCCGACCTTTGACTCTTTCAATGTTTTCATTTCTGTTCTCCTCCTGATTTCCTGCTGTTGATGTAAGCCCACCTGTCAGGGCTACACCTCAGGTCTGCTGCTATTCTATTTGCCTCAGACCATGATCTTCTGCGCCATCTCCCTGCTGACTGCAATGCGGGAATCCTTCACATTCACAATGACATTCCCGCCAATCGCATTTATCACCATGACGGTTCCTCCCACCACAAACCCCAGGTTCTCCAGATGTGCCTTTACATCCTGTTTCCCTCCAATTTTCCTGATAATGTTCTCCTCTCCAACCTCTGCCAACGTAAGGGGCATCATGCACTCACCTTCTTCAAAATATGTATTAGTCTCAACTAACCCTCTGTGTAAAATTTGGGTTAGCCTTAGCTAACCATATATTATAATATGATATCAAATTGTTTTTGTCAACACATATTATATCGCTAACTATAGTTTCATTACACTAACCAAAAAATAGTCATTCCTAACACTTGCTTTTGTGCAATCTGCGTTGGCCAGCTCCAATGCGTCCATCTCTTCCATCGTATGGACAGGTCCATGCTCCACCAAATCATAGGAAATTTGCTGACTGTCCAACAGGCAAAGCACATCTTCTTTTCTCATGTTCATAGTAAAAGGATCACTCCGGAAATATGGCTATTTTATGGAAAATAAAAAGCGCAGCGAGAAGGCGTATCGATTCATTTCAATCAATACGCCTTCTCATACCTCTTCGTCCAATGGACCATACCTCCTTATTCAGTTTTTTCTCTTCCATTTCACCTTTTTGTGCTTTCCACCTTTCTCTTGTATTCTGTGTACTGTAACGTTCTGATAAATTACTCTTCAGCAATCCGTTACTTTTGTGGTGTTCTGCACTTTTGTCTAAAACCTTTGCTGCCTATTTAGTTTTCTTTGATGGAAGATTTTGTTTTCCCTCTCTTTATTGTAAGTTCATTATATTGCATCCTGATTGAATTGTCAATACCTTTTTTCAATTTTTATTTATTTTTTCAAATTTATTTCATACTCACTATTTTTTCAAAATACAATGTCTTATTTTATGTTTTAAGGCACTCTTTTCTATTATTATTCTATATTTATAACAAACAACAGGGAGGCATTATAGAATTTTAATATATTTTTCAGAGTTACTCTATTGTTTTAGGATATTTCAAGAGTTATGATAGGTGTTATCTGATAATTTTAACCTGTCATTCTCCTGGAGGGGAATGAACCCATCAAAAGAAAGAAGGCGTTTTAGAGCATGGACAATGCACGCACAATCGAGAAAATCAACAAACTGGCCGGGAAACGGAAATCCGACAAAGTCATCAAGTTCCTGAGCTCCAAGGAAGAGGAGGTCGTGATAGCGGCCCTGAAGGCGCTCAGTGAAATCAAGGACGAGGACAGCGTCAACACTGTGGCCCACATGATCGATCATGAGGATCCTGTGATCCGCAGGGAGGCAGCCAAAGCGCTGGGCGGTATCGGTTCCGAGTATGCCAAAACTTATCTCCAGCACAGAATGGCAGCCGAATCTGATGAAACTGTCAAGAAAGCCATCATGGATGCGCTGCACGCCATTTCTGACAAAAAGTCATAAGGAATAAAAGGGCTGCTGATACAGTAGCCCTTTTCTATGCACATAGGCATCTAACGGAAATAAACTGTCCTGCTTGATTTCCTGCCATCCGTCTAAGGTCCATGTCAGCCTGCCCTGCCGTATGCTGTGCCCTTTGCCCCGCATGCTGCCTCGAACTCTTTTAACTTCCGTTTCGCCTCCTGGCTTAGATGATCCGGAACCTGAATCTGCACGGTCACATACTGATCCCCCTGGACCCTTGGATCCTTCATGGAGACGATTCCTTTCCCTTTTAGCCGAATCTTCGCACCGCATCTGGTACCCTCCTTTATCTTGCAGAACACACTGCCTGTCAGGGTCTGCACTGCCACTTCACCGCCCAATACAGCAGTGGAAAAGGGGATATTGACCACAGTATACACATCCATGCCCTGCCGTTCAAAGCCCGGTTTGCTCCGCACATGCACTCTCAGCAGAAGGTCTCCGGGGGTGCCGGTGTTTTTGCCCTGTGCTCCCTTTCCTTTCAGGCGTATGCTTTTTCCATTGTCAATCCCCGCGGGGATGCGCACCCGCAGAGACTGCAGGCCTGCACCATTTCCGGCGTCCAGTTGGACCGTCTTCTCGCATCCAAAAGCGGCTTCCTCGAAGCTGATGGAAATATCTGCCTCCAGATCGGCGCCCTTTCTTCCAAAGCTCTCCTGGCGGTCTCCTCCAAACATATTTTTCAAAATATCATCCATGTCCTCCCCGCCAAAGTGATATTCATAGCGATAACCGCCATGTCCGCCCCTGCCAAAAGCGCCTTCTGCCCCCTGCGCCCTGCCAGCGCCGAAATTTCCAAAGATATCCTCAAAGGGGCTCCCACCTGTGCCAGAGGCCTCCCCAAAACCTGGTTCAAAGGCAGCGTGGCCAAACTGGTCATAGAGCCTGCGCTTCTCAGGGTTGCTTAAGATCTCATAAGCCTCTGTAACTTCCTTGAATTTCTCTTCCGCCTGAGCATTGCCTGCGCTGGTATCCGGGTGATATTTTTTTGCCAGCTTCCGGTATGCCCTCTTAATTGTCTTGTCATCCGCACCGCGGTCCACTCCCAGCACCGCGTAGTAGTCTCTCTTCGCTGCCATTTTGCTACCTCCCGCAACATCCTTCTTTCTTCCAGTCTACTGTTTAGCCCACATGCTGTCTTCATCTACTGCATATGCCTAGAAGACTCTCCCAATTAGCCACACGCCCACCTTCATATGAAAATACCCCGCAGCATCTCCTGCGGGGTATGGTGGCGACTGTGGCATGCCGTAACAGTCCAAATAGAACGCGGTACTGTTGCAGCAGAACATTATCCCTCAATGGAGATGTAATGTCTCTTTTCCTCTACTACCTTTTTCTCCTCTTTCGGAATGTGGAAGGTCAGGATGCCGTTCTCGTACTTGGGATGGATGTCCTCCTCTGTCACATGCTCCCCTACGTAAAAGCTGCGGCTCATGCTTCCCGCGTAGCGCTCGCGCCTTACATAGGTTCCCTTCTCGTCCTTTTCATCTTTGTCAAGTCCCTTGGCTGCGCTGACGGTAAGGTTACCATTCTGCAACTCCATCTGGATCTCATCTTTCTTGAAACCGGGCAGGTCCATGTCCACCTCATACCCGTCCTCTGTCTCTTTCACGTCCGTCTTCATCAGGTTCCTGGCGTGCTTGCCGTACAGTGTTCTGTCCACATCCGGGAAGGACGGGAATGCGAAATCCTCCATAAAGCTGTCAAACAAATTGTCTCTGAAAATACTGGGCATCATCATAAGTCATATCTCCTTTCTATCCATAACTGCTTCTTTTTATATATCATTTCCCTGAACGCCGGATTTGATTCTTTTTTCTCTCTTCCTTTGTTCTATCTGTACTATAACACACATATTAGCACTCGTCAAGAGGGAGTGCTAACAATTTTTGTGAAGATTTTGTGAACTCTGAGAAATATTTCTATTTCTTTTTTCCCTGTTTTCTTTTATAATGAAGAAAACAGGAAAACCCAGGGAACTGACAGCAGCAAAGGAGGTGTATGTTATGGCACTGGCACGCGAAAAACTTTTTACCGTTGATGATATTTATGCCCTGCCCCAGGGGGAGCGCGCAGAATTGATTGACGGGCAGTTTCATTCTATGGCGCCTCCCAGCCGCAGGCATCAGACCATAGCCAGAAAGCTTTTTTCTGCCATAAATGCTTACATTGAGTCAAAAGGAGGCTCCTGCGAACCTTTCTTCGCGCCGTTTGCAGTTTTCTTGAATCAGGATGACAGGAATTATGTAGAACCTGACATATGTGTCATATGTGATCCCGCAAAGCTCACTGACCAGGGCTGCCAGGGTGCGCCGGACTGGATCATAGAAATCGTATCCTCCAGCAGCAGACGGATGGATTATTTCACGAAATTGTTCAAATACCGCACTGCCGGTGTTCGGGAATACTGGATTGTGGACCCGGAAAAGGACCGTATTCTGGTCTATAATTTCCAGTCAGAGGATACCGGTGATTACACCTTTTCCGCCTCTGTAAAGGCAGGCATCTATGAGGATCTGTATATTGATTTTTCGGATATGGCCGAAGGGCTGACACTCTAAATGATCCCGCCCAGATCCCGGCGTTTTCTAAAGCGACGGATCTGGGATTTTTGTCGGCAATTTCTTCATTCCGGAATGTAGGTTCCAGAGTATACATTAGTTATGAGCATTGAAACCT
>CANRZC010000048.1 GCA_947644185.1 uncultured Acetatifactor sp. | reverse complement strand
GCATCTGCCTTACAAGCAGAGGGTCATAGGTTCGAGCCCTATAGGCCCCATTTTTTGTCTGTACATATGTCGTAAAAGTGATTGGTTTTTATTATAATATGGTTTCAGAAAGAGGGATTTTATGATTAAGATAGTGACGGATTCCGCATCAGACATTGTGGAAAATAAGAGATTGGATTTAACGGTTCTGCCAGTGACCATTACCTTTGGAGAGCAGGAGTTCCAAGACGGCATAACGCTGACCCACAAGATGTTCTATGAAAAATTGATAGAATGTGATGAACTTCCGGTTACCAGCCAGGTGCCGCCCTTTGCCTTTGAGGAGGCTTTTAGAGAGGCAGTGGAGCAGGGGGAGCAGGTGATAGTCATTACACTGTCCTCAAAGCTGTCAGGGACATGGCAGAGCGCATGTATGGCTGCAGAGGGCTTTGAAGATAAGGTGCGGGTAATCGACAGTGAGAATGCAAGCCTGGGACAGCGCGCATTGGTGGAGTATGCCCTGAGGCTGAAGGATGCGGGCTTGCCTTTTGGAGAGATTGTAGAGCGTCTGGAGGCGGACAAGAGCAAAATACGACTGGTAGCGCTGCTAGACACTTTGGAGTACCTGAAAAAGGGAGGACGTATCTCAAAGGCTGCGGCAATGGCGGGAAGCCTGCTGTCAATTAAGCCTGTGATAGCGATCCAGGGTGGTGAGGTGGCTATCCTGGGAAAGGCGCGTGGCTCTAAACAGGGAAATAATCTGCTGGCAGAGCAGATTAACAAGACCGGGGGCATTGATTTCAAGAAGCCCTTCTTTGTGGGATATACAGGGATGGACGACTCTATGCTGCAGAAATATATTGTGGATCATGAGGCTTTTTGGAAGTCCTCTGTGGATAGGCTGGAAATTTCCAGCGTAGGAGGTACCATTGGAACCCATGTAGGACCAGGGGCCATTGGTGTGGCATTTTTCTCCGCAGGGAATTGAGAGAATGGATGTGAGAGTGGGAGAATATGGGATATGATTTTGACAAAATGACCCATAGGCGAGGCGTTGGGTCCCTGAAATGGGATGTGCCTCAGCGGGAGCTGCCTATGTGGGTGGCAGATATGGATTTTGAGACGGCGCCGGAGATTATAGATGTTCTGCGGAAACGAGTGGAGCATGGCATTTTTGGCTACAGCGTGGTGACACAGGACTGGTATGAGGCCTATCAGAGTTGGTGGGAGCGCAGGCATCACCTGGAGATAAGGCAGGAATGGCTGGTCTTCTGTACAGGGGTGGTGCCTGCTATTTCCAGCGCGGTGCGAAAGCTGACCACTGTAGGTGAAAATGTATTGGTACAGACTCCGGTATACAATATTTTCTTTAATTCCATACGGAATAACGGACGCAATATTTTGGAGAGTCCTCTGGTATATCATGGCAGAGAGTATAGCATTGATTTTACAGATCTGGAGGAGAAGCTTGCCGATCCCCAGACTACGCTGATGCTTCTGTGCAACCCTCACAATCCCGTGGGAAAAATTTGGAAGAAAGAGACTCTGGCTCGGATAGGGGAGCTTTGTGCGAAGCACCATGTGCTGGTGCTTTCTGATGAAATTCACTGTGATCTGACAGATCCTGGATATGCGTATGTTCCCTTTGCTTCTGTATCTGATTTGTGTAGGGACAATAGTATTACTTGTCTGGCGCCTACGAAGACCTTTAATCTGGCTGGCCTGCAGACTGCAGCGGTGATGGTGCCCAATCCAGTCATCCGCCACAAGCTGGAGCGAGGATTGAATACAGATGAAGTGGCAGAGCCAAATGCCTTTGCCATAGGGGCAGCAGTGGCAGCCTTTCAGAAGGGGGAAGCCTGGCTGGAAGAGCTGAGAGAATATCTTGCAGAGAATAAAAGGCTGGTGCGCAGCTTTGTGGAGCAGCGATTGCCAGAGATTCAAGTGGTGCCCTCCCAGGCTACGTATCTGCTGTGGCTGGACTGCAGCAAGGTGACAGAGGATGCAGGAGAACTGACTGCATTTATTCGCCAGGACAGTGGTCTGTATCTCACAGAGGGTGAGGAGTACGGTGCATGTGGGAAGCAGTTTATCCGGTTAAATCCGGCATGTCCCAGAGGGCGTCTGCAGGAGGGATTGGAGCGGCTGGCGAAGAGCATAGCAGGCTGGGAAAAGGAACACAAATGTAAGGCATTTTAATATAAAAAAGGAGGAGATAGAAATGCATTGTGTAGCATGTGGAGCAGAGTTGCCAGAGGGAGCATTGCTTTGTCCCAGCTGTGGAAGGGTGATGTCCTCAGCGGAGGTGGCAAAAGTGAAAGCCAAGAGCGGGGTGCTGACGAAGAAAGAATTCTATCAGCTGCCTGGGATGAAAGCCTGCAGGAATAATATCAGGGGCTGCGCAATTATGCTGTATTTTTGTGCTGGAATGACGACTTTGGCGGCAGTGCTCTTAAGGAGCATACTTTTGGCCTCAATCATAGATGGGGTGCTGCTTTTGGTGCTGGGGTTGTGGCTTCAGTTTGGGCAAAGTAGAGTATGCGCTATCCTAACCCTGTGCTATGGCGTTTTTAGTATGGTGATAGTGGCCATAGAATACGGCAAGGTGCAGGGATGGCTGATTCCTTTGGCTGGCGTATGGGCCACCATTTATACCTTTAAGTTCCACAATCTGTGGGGAAAGTACAAAAAGAATGGTGAATTGCCCCAGGAGGCAATTTCGGCGTAATCCTCTAAAAAAGTCTTGACAAAGGGAGCCTACATGTGTAGTATGGAATTAGGACTACATATATAGGCTCCTTGTTTTTGCGCAGGCCCGCATGTGGAAGTTTGCCGCTAAGGCGGTATGCGGGCCGCGCAGTGAGTAGTGGAGAAATGCATTCCCCTACTGGATTTGCTTCTTTCAGGTTTGATAGACTGGGAAAAGCTTCACAGGGAAGAATGCCTAAGCGAACAAGATATGCTTTGTGGAGGCATGCTTGAAAGTGCGGAAAAATGTAGGAAGGTGGGAGGTAAAATATGGGCATGAATGACAAGATCTCAGAGAGTGAATGGATGCTGATGGAGCTGCTGTGGCAGGGGGAGAAGACGCAGCCGCAATTGGCAGAGCAGCTGGGAAGGAAGTGGAACAAGAATACGGTACATACCTTTTTAACCAGGCTCTGCGCAAAGGGCTTTTTAGAGGTGGACAAGGAGCGGTCCCCCCATGTGTACCGGGCCATTGTGTCCAGGGAGACATGTGAGAAGCAGGAGCGGCAAAGCTTCTTGCAGAGGGTATATCAGGGGAATGTGGGAAATATGGTGGCCTCCTTTGTAAGAGACAGGCAGTTGACTGAGAAGGAAGCCAAAGAGCTGAGAAAGCTTTTAGATGAAATATGATCTGTGACAACATGCTGGTATTGGCATGGTGTGTGAGAGGAAGGCAGGGGGAGATTTCATGGATATTTGGAGAGTGTTTGAATACACGGCATCCGTCACTGTCATTGGTCTATTGATCGGATTGATTAAGCTGATTTTCCACGATAAGCTGGATGCCAGATGGCATTATTTTATCTGGCTGGTGCTGTTGGTGCGGATTTTGGTTCCCATGGACCTGCAGCCCATACCCACACCGTTGTCCATTTTTCAGGAGATTCCTCTGGGCAGATGGATGGAAATGGCGAGAATTCTGGCAGAGGATAGAGGGTATGCCCCATGGTTTGCCATTCTTGGAAAAGTCTATCTGTGGGGAGGGTGTCTGCTTGCGGTGTTTTATTTGGGAATGTGGATTCTGCTGCGGGCAGGAGTGATGCTATCGCCCAAAGCAGACCAGGCTGCCAGAGCGTATGTGGATGGAATTGCCGGAAAATATGGGCTGAAAACCTGTGCTGATATACGGATACGCAAGAGCAATACACCCTATATTTGCGGTATTTGGCGGCCGGTTATGGTGCTTCCGGAGGGCTGTGGGCTTCCAGAGGAGCCAGTGATAGTCCATGAACTGCTACACAAAAGATATCAGGATGTACTGGTCAATCTTGTAATTTGTGCTGTGCGGGTAGTGAATTGGTTCAATCCTGTGATTTGGATTGTGACCAAAGTGGTGCTCAATGACAGTGAGGCTTTATGCGATCAGCGTGTATTGGAGCGCTGTGGCCTGGAAAATGAAAAAAGCTATGGAGAGCTTCTGATCCGAATGGGAGAAGGACAGGGAAGAAATCCGGTTAGGATTGGTACATCTAATATGGCCAGCTCTTATCGAAATATGAAAACCAGAATTCGCAGAATTCGGGATTTTCAGAAAGTCCCGAAAGGAATAGGGCTGGTAACACTGTGTATTACGCTGATGCTTACCTTTTCTGCAATTGGCAGTGCCGCTGAAGAGACATATCGGATTAAAATGCCGGAGACTACTTCCCTGGAGGATTTCAAAAAGGCGCTGCTCTATGCCAGATGCTATCATGCCCGCACCCCGGAGGAGGCGGTGTATCTCTTCCTGCGGGCCTGTGAAGAAGACAATATTCTATATCGCATGGCAGTCATGCCCCAGGAAGAAATGCTTCAATATGAGGAATTTGCCCGAAAATGGTTCCTCCAAGAGGAGCCTACTGCCCGGGCAGGGGATTCCCCGGGAGAGACGGAAGCCTATCCCGGCTATTTTCCGCAAAAGATTGCGAATATGGAGGATTATCGTGTGTGTAACCTTCTGTACGATGAAACGGAAGGAACCGCCACAGTGTATGCCATACCTAATGCAAAACATGGGGAAGCTTTTGTGGAATGGAAGCTTTCGCTGACAAAGGAGGAGGGGTGGAAGGTCTGGCTTACTGAGGAAAGCGGGATGCATTCCGGGGAGTACATTCCAGAACCATTGCTTTCCGGCACAGCGCAGATGGGAGATTTTTTGGTGGAGCTGTCCGGGTACAATGAGGGATACTATGACGGGCTTGGGGCAATCAGAACCGCAGCGGTTTCTGCTTTGGAGACTTACCCCACATATTTTACCGTGGAATACAAGTGCAGAAATATGTACATCACCTATCTGGGAAATGAACCGCTGGAGGGACGCATTGTAAGAATCGTGGTGGGGGAGGAGGCTGCAGATGAAAACCAGGAACAGCCCTGGACCCTGGCAGGAACAGAATCCCCTGTGCCAGAAGAGAAAGTCGGGACGCTCACTTACAGTTACGGCGACAACAGCGGAAACGGAAGAACGGCATTTGATGGGGCAGAGCTGATGATGGGAGAACCCAGGCTCATATACGGAGTCGGCGACGGCTATTCGGAGCCTGGTCTGTGCTGGAAAGAAAATGACGAAACAGCCTCATACATCCGAATCTATGTGGACGACGTATTGGTAGGAGAGGGCCAGATAAGAAGCGGAAACCTGTGAGCCGGAAGCGGGAATTGGCGAAGATGAGCTGAAAGAGAGGGACTGGCATGGAGCGGACATCCTTGAAATATTTAAAATGGGGAATGGTATTTGCCTTTCTGAACATTTATATCGGAACGCTGAATCTGCTGCCGGATTTCGCGGGAATGCTTTTGTTCTATGCCTCCATACAGAGCCATGACCGGCAGACCCAGTCGGAGCAAAGACTAAAACCTTTGTTTCTGGTACTGGCAGCGGACTATTTTCTGCACTGGATATGGAACTTTGAGAACCACCTGGAAAGCCTGCTGATGCTGATTATCTATATTTACGCAATCTATGTACTTTTGGGCGAAGTGGCAGGAAGAATCAGAGAACATCAGCCGGACAGCGCAAAACAGATTTCCTTTATACGGGGCTGGACAATCTTATTGCAGCTGGCCGCCTTCCTCATATCGCCCTATGAAAATGAGACGGTAAATATTGTGATAGCAATCGTTATGATCATAATGCTGATTGTGCTGATAGTCATAATATGGGGCATCCCATGGGAGGAATTCCGCTGATTCCCGCCCATTTTATTCGGAAGCTTTTTTCTTCAGATACTGATACCGCTCTTTCGACTGTGTGGCAGCCTTCTGGAATAATTCCGCTGCCTCGTCAGGGCGGAATCGGCGCAGGGTGTCATAGCGGATTTCTCCGCTCAGGAATTCCTCGTATTCCAGCTTTGGCTCCCCGCTGTCCAGCACGAAAGGATTTTTTCCCTGTTGACGCAGAGCGGGATTGAAGCGGAATAAGTGGTAATACCCGGCATCCACGGCCTTTTTGGCCTCATGGGGCGTGCTCCCTAAGCCTGCCTGTATGCCATGGGCAATGCAGGTGGCATAGGCAATTACAAGGGAGGGGCCAGGGAAGGCTGCGGCTTCTGTAATGGCTTTCACAGTCTGGTTTAAGTCGGCGCCCATGGCGATCTGTGCCACATACACATTTCCGTAGGTCATAGCCATGGAGGCCAGATCTTTTTTGCGGGTCTGTTTGCCGCCAGAGATGAATTTGGCAGTAGAGCCGGTAGGCGTCGCCTTGGAGACCTGGCCGCCAGTATTGGAATAGACCTCCGTATCCAGGACCAGGATGTTGATATTCTTGCCGCTGGCCAGCACATGGTCCAGGCCGCAAAAGCCAATGTCATAGGCCCAGCCGTCTCCGCCGATGACCCACTGGATGGTATCTTCGGCCTTCAGTGGCTCTTTTTCATAATCAGGCGTGGAGCTGCCATGGGATGCACTGCGTCTGGCAATCACTTCCTGTGCCATCAGCATGCCATAGCCGAATTCTGCCGCATCCTCAAACAGGGAATTGGACCAGGCGGGACCATGACCGCTTTGGTCAACGGCATATGCGCAGGAGGGAGCGGAGTTGCCCCAGATAGAGCTGCAGCCGGTGGCGTTGGCGATATACATGCGGGGACCGAAGAGCTGAGTCAGGAGCTTTACATAGGCTGTTTCTCCGCAGCCCGCGCAGGCCCCTGAAAATTCCATCAGAGGGCGCTGAAACTGGCTGCCTTTTAAGGTATTAGGCCGGAATTTCTCTACGGCTTCTTTGCAGGGCAGCAGAGGCTTGCAGTAATCGAAGATCTCCTGTTGTCTACAAAGCTCATCTTCCGAAAGCTGGATGACAGGGACCATTTCCAATGCCTTGGCAGGCTCTTGGTCGGGGGATTTCTGTTTCCCGGGACAGACAGCGGCGCAGGTGCCACAGCCGGTGCAATCGGTTTGGGAGATGGTGATGGCAAAAGCTGCGCCGTCCATACCGAACATGGGAACACTCTTTATACCATCTGGTGCCGCCTCCAGTTCATCCTTTGACAGGGCAGCAGGGCGGATGACTGCATGGGGGCAGACAAAGGAACAGCGGGCGCACTGGATGCAGTTCTCCGGCTTCCACACAGGAAGCTCTGTGGCTACATTGCGCCTTTCGTGAGCCGTGCTTCCGGGAGGGGTGTAGCCGTCTGCATAGGGCAGAAAAGCGGATACCGGCAGGTCATTTCCCCGCTGGTCCGTGACGGGCTGCTGGATATTCCTGACGAAATCCATCATTTCCTGACGGTCGGGGAGAGGAGTATTATCCAGGGCAGTCTGAGGGCTGCACTGGGTATTGGCGGGCACAGGGATTTCATGCACTTCCGAAAATCCCCTGTCAATGGCCAGCCTATTCATTTCCAATATCTTTCCACCACTTTTGCCATAGGTTTTTTCAGCCGCCGCCTTCATCCATTTTTTGGCATCTTCCGGATCCAGAAGTTCTGACACAGCAAAGAATGCGGCCTGGAGGATGGTGCTGATTTTATTGTTCAGACCAATTTCCTTGCCGATTTTTAGTGCATCTATAACGAAAAAACGTATATGATGTTCTGCCAGATAGGCTGTTATGGCATCCGGCAGATCATCTTCCAGCTCTTTTGGCATGGGGGTAGCTGTACTGAAAATACTGTTCTGCGCATCTTCGCTTTCCTCTGAGAAATGGAAGTTCAGCAGGAAGATGCCACCGTCTTTCAATTCCTGTACCATATTGTATTTGTGCAGATACACGGGATTGTGACAGGCCACGAAATCGGCCTTGTGTATCAGGTAGGCGCTGCGGATGGGACTTTTGCCGAAGCGCAGGTGGGAGATGGTCAGTCCCCGAGATTTTTTGGAATCATATTCAAAGTATCCCTGTGCGGTCATGCCCGTGTGGTCGCCTATGATTTTGATGGCATTCTTAGTGGCGCTGACAGTACCGTCTCCTCCCAGACCCCAGAACTTGCAGGAGACAATGTCTGTGGGAGCAGTCTCTTGAATGGAAGGCATATCCAGGGAAAGGTGGGTGATATCATCTGTGATTCCTATGGTGAAAAAGGGTTTGGTATGATTTTCGTAAACAGCGGCAATCTGGGCGGGCGTAGTGTCCTTGGAGCTCAAGCCGTAGCGACCGGAGAAAATCTGTATGGACCCGTTGCCATGGGAAATGGGAATCCTCTGCTGGACCAGAGCTGCCACCACATCCAGGTACAGAGGCTCTCCGGCAGCGCCCGGCTCCTTGGTGCGGTCCAGCACCGTAATCCTGCAGGTGCTTTTCGGCAGTTTTTCCACCAGGTGGCGGCTACTGAAAGGACGATAGAGATGCACATTAATCAGACCGTATTTTTTCTCAGGGATGCTGTCTATATACTCTTTTATGGTCTCGCATATGCTGCCCATGGCGATGATGACATGCTCCGCATCAGCAGCGCCGTAGTAGTCGAACAGGCCGTAGCGGGTGCCCAGCCTTCTGTTGATTTTGGTCAGCTGCTGTTCCACGATGTCGGGCAGAGCCAGGTAAAAAGGATTGGATGCCTCTCTGGCCTGGAAAAAGATATCGGGATTCTGCGCGGAACCATATACTTTTCCGTGGGAAGGGTGCAGAGAGCGCTCTCGGAAATCTATCAGTGATTTTGGAAGAGAGGATGCCAGGGCATGGTCCTGCCAGGGCTTTTCTGCATCATTCTCATACAGCATCGCTTTCAGGTCGTCATAGTCCCAGACCTGTATCTTATGCAGTTCATGGGAAGTGCGGAAACCATCAAAGAAATTCAGAAAAGGAATCCGCCCCTGGATAGCCGCCAGATGAGCCACCGGGGACAGATCCATGACTTCCTGCACGCTGCTCTCCGAGAAAATAGCCGTGCCTGTCTGCCTGCAGGCATAGATGTCGGAATGGTCGCCAAAGATGGACAGTGCGTGGGTGGCTATGGTTCTGGACGCCACATAGATGACGCCGGGCAGCAGTTCCCCTGCTATGCGGTAGAGATTGGGCAGCATGAGCAGCAGCCCCTGGGAAGCAGTGAAGGTGGTGGCCAGAGAACCAGCCAGCAGAGCCCCGTGAACGGCGGCGGCCGCTCCGGCTTCAGATTGCATCTGGGAGATGACCATGGTCTGTTCGAATATGTTTTTCCTGCCCTGTCCTGCCCACTCCTCCACAAGCTGTGCCATAGGGGAAGACGGGGTGATAGGGTAAATGGCAGCAGCCTCGCTGTAGGCATAGGCTACATGGGCAGCGGCCTGGTTGCCATCTATGGTCTGAAAACAGCGTGGCAGGGTGCCTGTGTTCTGGTTGGATGTTGTATTCTGCATAAAAAATCCTCCGAGAATTTGAATAGAAGTTACGTTGCTACTATCATTCCCAGAGGATTTTCGTTTATGCCCTTCTGTACACTTACTTTAGAAATCCATTCACAATCTGAGCCTCAGCTTCCTCTTCTGTAAGTCCCAGTGTCATCAGCTTCGTAATCTGTTCGCCGGCAATCTTGCCGATGGCGGCCTCATGGATGAGCTCAGCGTCCAGATTAGCAGCAGTGATTTCTGGAATGGCGCTGATATGTGCTCTGTCCATAATAATACCATCGCATTCAGAATGGCCCGAACAGCGGTTGTTACCATTGATTTTAGAATAAAAGATCTGGCGCGAGTCATCCCTTGCCACAGAGCGGGAAATAATGTTGGCACTGGAGCCTTCTCCGTCCAAATCCACCTGGAAGGAGGTCTCTGCCACTTGACTGCCATGAGTCATAAGCTTTTCTGTGACTACAATCCTGGCGCCATCTGCCAGCTTTGCACCTGTGAAGCGTTTGGTGGAGTCTACCCCCTTGATTTGTACAGTCTCCATTTCCATAAAGCTATTCTCGCCCACTGTAACCTGTGTCTGGGGATTCATAATACGGCTGCCCTGTCCGTCACCGCTGCCGTAGTGCTTCTCCACGTATTTTACATGGGAATTTCTCCCTATGTAAAAGCTGTGGAGTCCGTCATGGCGGCTGTCACTGTCACCGCTGTTATGGATGCCGCAGCCAGCTACAATTGTCACATCGCAGTCATCTCCCACATAGAAATCATTGTAGACCATCTCGCTTAATCCACTCTGACTTAAGACTACAGGTATGTGGACACTTTCCTTTTTGGTTCCCGGCTTGATGATGATGTCAATGCCCTGCTTGTCTGTCTTGGTCACAATATCGATGTGAGCTGTGGTGGAACGCTCCACGCTTTGCCCATTGGCGCGGATATTGTAAGCTCCCGCTGGCATTTCGTGGAGTCCTGCCACTTGCTCTAGTAAGGTTTTCTGTATCTGATCCATGTTCTTTTCCTCGATTCTTTTTAGGGCCTGGGGTGCAGGCCTGTGATAATTTATCATGCCTCTGTTAGCATGCCTGAGAGACAGCGCTTTTGATGGCCCTAGTGTGCAGCCGAGGGCTGCTGATAGAATTTGCAGCCTTCCGTGCCTTTCAATAGCTCTGGCAGGATGTCACTTCGCTGGCCTCTGGCTTGCACCATGCCTCCTGCCAACACTACGATCTCGTCTGCTATATTTAAAATACGCTCCTGGTGGGAGATGATAATCAGGGAATTGTCACTTTCCCGACGCATTTCTTCGAAGACCTGTATCAGGTTGTTAAAGCTCCATAGATCGATTCCTGCCTCAGGCTCATCGAAGACGGACAGGGGCGTGTTGCGGGCGATGATAGTGGCGATTTCGATGCGCTTCAGCTCTCCCCCAGAGAGACTGGTATCTACATCTCGATTCACATAATCCCTTGCACACAGGCCTACCTTGGACAGATAATCGCAAATACTGGGAAACTTCACTTTGTCGCCTGCTGCCAGTTGGATCAGATCCCGCACCTTAATTCCCTTGAACCTTACAGGCTGCTGGAAGGCAAAGCTGATGCCTAACCGTGCCCTCTCTGTGATGGACATGTGGGTGATATCTGTGCCATTATATAGGATTTTGCCAGATGTGGGCTGTTCGATTCCCATAATCAGCTTCGCTAGCGTTGACTTGCCGCCGCCATTGGGTCCTGTGATGGCAATGAAAGC